>JAOAFH010000029.1 GCA_026416355.1 Clostridiales bacterium
AAGTAAAACTTTTAAATTTTCCATAAACAACACCTACCTTAAAATATCAAATTCATATCCATTTTCCTTTAGATAATTTATTACCTTTATTAGTACCTCTGGAGTAGTTTTTTTACCTATACCATCATGCATCAATATAACCAATGAATTTTTATTTTTAGCTGTTGATAAAAATCTTTCATATTGTCTTTCCACTGACATCATCTTACCTTCAGCATCACCTGTTAAACAGTTCCAATCAATATATATATACCCATTATCCACAATTGCTTTTTTTATATCCATCGGCCTTTTAAAACTTCCTCCTGGAAACCTAAAAAACCTATTATTATATCCTTCCCCCACTATCCCTTTGATTAATTTATCCGTATCTTCTATCTCCTTCAACATAACACTAGGAGATGAATATACACTTTTATAATTGTGTGTTAATGTATGGTTACCAATAGCATGTCCCTCTTCGTTTATTTTTTTTAGTACATCTGGATTGGTCTTAACCATTTCACCTATTACGAAAAAAGTCCCCTTTATGTTATTCTGCTTTAGTATTTCAAGTACACTTAATGTTACATCTTTACTAGGTCCATCATCAAATGTTAGATATGCAACTTTTCTTGTTTTTTTAGCCATAACCTCTTTTATCTTTTCTTTATTCTTTTTTTCATAATCTGTTGTTATTTCTTCTGTTGGTTTTGTCTCTTGTTTTTGCGTATCCTTTATTGTATTCTCAACATTATTATTTTGATTTTTTTCAAACTCTTTATTTTCTTTTTCTTGTTTTTTGTCTTCTATATTAATAATTTCTACATCACTAGTACCCTCTGCCTTTGCTTTATTGGTTGCAAAATATTTTCCAATGGCTAGTCCAAAAATAAATGCCATAATATAAAATAGAGTTACAATTAATAATGTCTTTTTCTTCATTAGTTTGTCCCCCAATAAAATTTTATTTACATTAATTATTTCAACACAACTCAATCAATTCCTTTATAATATTACAACAACTTTAACGTAATTATGGTTAATAATCAGTAAAAATAGATTACAAATTTTATAAAATATTTTTCTTGAAATTTATACTAATTTTTAATTTTTATATAATCAATTATAGTATAATAGAAATAACAAATATATTTTGGAAGGAGAATATTTATGGGAATAGCAAGTATACCCAAAAGAATAACCAAGGCTTTTGAAAGTAGTATAAAAAGATTTCCTTTAACTGCAATTGTATCATTAGCCTTAACAATTACATTAATATCAATAATAGAATTAAAAAAGGAACCCCCTTTGTTAACCCAAAGGTTAGCTATGATTTTTGCACTTTCAATACCTATTACTCTAAGTGCTAAACTTGCCTGGGAAAGAAAAAAAGAAAAAAATTTGCTGTTATACTATTTGGCCTCTATTATTTTAATTATCGGATATTTCTTTATATATCTTAAAGATATTAATTATATTTCAACATCAAGATTTGTAGGAACTAATTTTATTTTTTATCTTGTATTTTTATTTGTTCCATATCTAATTAAAAGAGAAAACTTTGAGATGTATTCAATTAAAATATTATCTTCATTTTTTATAACAGCAATTTACACAGCAGTTTTATTTGCAGGGCTTTCGGCAATACTATTTACTATAGATAAACTGCTTGGTATTAGAATAGAACCTGAACTTTATGCAGAAACATGGATAGTATGTGTATTTATATTTGCAGTTAATTACTTTCTTTCACTTGTACCTAAATTTGAAGATAAATTTTCAAAGGAAGTATTCCCTAGGGCTTTTAACATATTATTAAATTATATAGTAATACCTCTTTTATCTGCATATACAATAATTTTATATATTTATTTTTTTAAAATATTAATTACTCAAAATTGGCCAAAGGGACTCGTTTCACATTTGGTATTGTGGTATTCATTTATAACTATATTGGTTGTTTTCTTTACAACACCAATTAAAGAGGATATAAAGATTGCCTATTATTTTACCAAAATTATTACAAAAATAATATTACCACTAATTATTATGATGTTTGTTTCTATGGGAATAAGAATAAATGCATATGGTGTTACCGAACCTAGATATTATGTAATAATAGCTGGAATTTGGGTATTTTGTGTATTCTTATATTGGAATTTTAGTAAAATAAAATTTAATACCCTTATACCTTTATCATTTGCAATAACAATATTTATTTCACTATTTACTCCAATTTCAAGTTTTAATATTTCTAAATACAGTCAAACAAAGCGTTTTGAAAATATATTAGTTAAGAACAATATGCTTATAGAAGGTAAAATACAAAAAAATCCTAATATAAGTCAAAACGATAAAGCAAAAATAAGTAGCATACTATATTATTTCCAAGACAGACAAAGCTTTGATAAACTAAAATATCTTCCAAAGAATTTTAATATGACACAAATGAAAGAAGTGTTTGGATTTGAAGCTGAAGGTAGTTATATTCCTAGAAATATTAGTTTTTATTTTAGGGCACCATTTAATACCCCAATTGATATAAAGGGTTATGATTATTTTATATCTTCTAATACCTATAATCTTGGTACAGAAAACCCAAATATCAGTAGCGTTAGGTTTGAATATGATAAGAGTAAAAATATTCTTCATGCATATTTAGACAAAAAAGAAATTTTTAGTTTGAACTTAGCTGAAAAAGTTAAACCACTATATGAAAAATATAAAGCTAGTGCAATGAAAGAAGAATTACCTGTTTCTGAATTAACTATAATTGAAGAAAATGAAAATATTAAAATCAAAATTATTTTAAACAATATTTCAGGAATGTTAGAAGATGATGAGACTATACGAATCGATGGAAGTGAGTTCTATATTATGTATAGCTTAAAATGACAAAAGTGGCATCAAAATGATGCCACTTTTGTCATTAGAATGCAGGTACTACTGCTCCTTGATATTTTTCTTCAATGAATTTCTTCACATCTTCTGATTGAAGTGCTTTTATTAATTCTTTAATTAATTCATCATCTTTATTATCTTCTCTAGTTACTAGAACATTGGCATATGGTGAATCCTTATCTTCAATAAATAGACTATCCTTTACAGGGTTTAATTTAGCTTCTAGTGCATAGTTTGTATTAATAATAGCAAAATCTACATCCTTTAAAACTCTTGGTAATTGTGCTGCTTCTAGCTCTTTAAATTTTAAATTTTTAGGATTTTCTACGATGTCATTTGGAGTTTGAGTTAGGCTGTTATCCTTTAGCTTAATTAAGCCTTGTTTTTGTAATAGAAGTAATGCTCTTCCTTCGTTTGTTGCATCATTTGGAATAGCAACAGTTGCTCCATCCTTTATTTCATCCTTTGACTTTAATTTATCTGAGTATGCTCCCATTGGTTCAACATGAACACTTGCAACAGAAACAAGCTTTAATCCCTTTTCCTTTGTGAACTCATTTAAATATGGAACATGTTGAAAGAAATTCGCATCCAATTGTTTATCGTTTAATGCAGTGTTTGGAGTAACATAGTCTGTAAACTCTTTTACCTCAAGTTCAATTCCCTTTTCCTTTAATTTTGGCTTTATGTAATTTAATATTTCAGCATGTGGTAATGGTGTTGCTCCTACAACAATTTTCTTTTCTTTTGTTACCTCTTTTTTAGCACAACCTGTTACCCCTGATAATAAAATTGATACACATAATACTCCTACAGCAAATTTTTTTAGATTCATAATCTTTTACCTCCTATCAATTTTTTTAGCAATATAATTTCCTGATCTTTGTGTTATTTCAACCAGTAGTACTAAAACTACAACAGTTGCAATTAAAATATCAGTTCTAAAACGCTGATATCCATATCTAACAGCCAAGTCCCCTATTCCACCACCTCCTATAACTCCTGCCATTGCTGAATAACCTATTATATTAACCATAGTAAGGGTTATTCCTAAAACTAATCCTGGTAGCGCCTCTTTTAATAACACTTTAAACACTATCTGATTTGTAGATGCTCCTAATGAAATTGCCGCCTCAACAATACCTTTATCTATCTCCTTAAGTGCAGATTCAACAACTCTTGCAACAAAAGGAGCTGCAGCAATTGATAGTGGTACAACTGCTGCTTCTTTTCCTATAGATGTACCAACAATGACTCTCGAGAGGGGAAACAATAGTATAATAAGTATTACAAAAGGTATTGATCTTGTAATGTTTATAATAGTTCCTAGTATTGTATTTAATTTTGGCATATTTATTAGGCCATCTTTCTCAGTTAAGACTAATGTTATGCCAAGAGGCGCTCCAAGTAAAATTGAAAACAATGTTGATAAAAACACCATGTATAATGTATCTAAAAATGAAGGGAGAACTAATTTAATTATTTCATTCATCTAAACAACCTCCTTAAATCGCCTTATCCTTTTTTTTCTCTAAAACTATTACTTTACTTCCTCTTTCACTTTGTAAAAATTGCTTCAATGTTTTTGATTTTGGATTTTTAAACACATCATCCTTAATTCCTATTTCAACTATTTCTCCTTTTTCCATAACAGCTACATGTGTACAAATTCTATCTACAACATCCATTTCATGAGTTATAAGAACTACTGTTAATCCTAATTTTCTGTTTAGCTCTAAAATTAAATCTAATATCTGTTTTGTTGTTAATGGGTCAAGTGCTGATGTTGCTTCATCACATAAAAGTATTTTGGGGTTATTGGCAAGCGCTCTTGCTATTGCAACCCTTTGTTTTTGTCCACCTGATAGATTTGCAGGATATTCATCCTTTTTATCCTTTAGCCCTACTAAATCTATAAGCTCTAAAACTCTACTATCTATTTCATCCTTTTTATAGCCTGCAATTTCTAAAGGAAAAGCAACATTTTTAAAAACTGTTGAATTTTTAAGCAGATTAAAATGTTGAAAAATCATGCTTACTTCTTTTCTTATGTTTCTTAACTCTTTTGGGTTAAGCTTTGTAATATCCCTTCCTTCTATTAAAATTTCACCTTCATCTGGTATTTCTAATAGGTTTAAACATCTTAAAAGGGATGATTTTCCTGCTCCACTTTTACCTATTACTCCAAATATCTGTCCCTTCTCAACATTAAAACTTATTCCCTTTACAGCTTCTACTTTTGTTCCATTTACTAAATAACTTTTTCTAAGGTTATTAATTTGAATCATTTTAACACCCCTTTTTATTTTTATATAAAATGCTAGCTATAATTTGATATAGTTAACATTTTTATTCTATTTATATTCAAATTTTGAATATTTTTCTGTTGTTTGCAATAAAAATGCCCCTTGATGAAAGAGGCATCCTCTCTCATCTGCCAGCTTTAGCCGCAGGAATTAGCACCTTGCTTTTCGCAGGTTGCTGGGTTTCATCGGGCCAGTCCCTCCACCTCTCTTGATAAGAGCTTGTTATTTACTTCTTGCTTATATAATAATAACAATTGCAAGTTTTGTCAATACCAAATTTCAATTTTTTATTTTATAGACCTTAAGTCAAAATAATAGAACTGCCTCACAAGTTTGATGCTAACAATAATCCATTGTGTGACAGTCCTACTTATTACTCAGTTAAAACTACATTATCAACTATTTTGTTCTGTTGTTTGTTGCTTATTTTCCTCTTCATTATTTTCTTGATTTTGTTCTTTGTTTTGTTCTTTGTTTTTATTTTGTTTCTTTTCTTGTATTTTATTTTTTATTTCTTGTTTCTTCTCTTCCTTCTTATCCTTTTTAATTTCTTTTTTAGCCTCATTTTTTATTGCATTAGTCATTTTATCATTTATTTGCCTTTCTACCTGTTTAGCCTCTTGTTTTGTTATAGTTCCATTTTTAACTTCCTCTTTTAAAACTTCTTTTGTTTCTTTTCTTATTTCATTTCTATTTTTTATAACTTGTTTTGCTTCTTGTTTAACATTTTTTATTTCTTCCTTCTTTGCTTGCCATGTTGCTGTTGCTTGAGCTAAATTTTCTTCTAATTTTTTTATTTCCTCTTCATTGTTTGCTTCTTTAGCCTTCTCAAGTGCTTGTTTTATTTCATTTACTTGTTTTCTTGCATCAACCATTTCATTCTTTTTTTCTAATAGTGCAGTTATAGTTTCCTTCTTTTCTGTTTGAAGTTCTATTACCTTTTGTATTGTTGGTTTTGCATTTTCTGATACCTTTTCTTGTATTTTTGTAAGTACCTCAATTGAACGCTTATATCTTTCTTCAATTCTATTTTTAATTTCATTTGTCTTTTCATCAGTTGTAGTTTGATTTGTACCGTTTTCCTTTGATACAACATTCTCTACTGTCTCTTGAGCTGTTGTCATTTTATCTTGATATTCCTCTACTGCTTGTGTTGCTAAATCTTCCTTACCTTCTTCCGCCATGACCTGTGCTTCTGCAAGTCTTTCCTCAGCTACATCTGCAGTAACTTCAGCTTTTTTCTCTTCATCAAATGTTAGCGCAATTTTAACCTCATCAATTAATTGGTCTACTGGATAAACAATGCTATCTGGTGTTACACCTGCGTCTACACCTTGAACATCTGCCTTTGCTATCGTTAGATTTGATGAAATTAGTAATGCTGAAATAAATGCTAATAGTTTCTTATTCATATTAATCTCTCCTCCCTTAATGTTTTCACTTATTTATACGATAGTATATAATGACTTTTAGGGGGTAATATAAAAAATTTTTTCTACCCCTTAAAAAACAAATTAACAAACGTATTATTTATTGAAAGGGGGAAGAAAATGACTTTAGAACGTGAAAAGTTTATAAGCGAAAACAAAAGTTTTATATATAAAGTTGCATCAAGTATTTGCAAGAGAAAACTAGAATGGGAAAACGACGATGAACTCAGTATTGCCTTAATTGCTTTTAATAAATCGATAGATACCTATAATGAAGATAAAGGTAATTTCTTCTCCTATTCAAAAATGCTTATTAAAAATGCACTTATAGATTATTTTAGAAAACGATCAAAAACAATAAATGTTTATCTAGAAAATGAGGAACTCATATCATTTGAGCAAAAAAGTTCTATTGAAAAATATGAAATAGATAATGAGAATAAAATACGTGCACATGAAATTATGCTCTTTTCAAATAAATTAAAAGAATTTGGCGTTAGTTTTAATGATTTAGTTTCAAATTCTCCAAAGCATAAGGATACAAGAGAGGAACTTATAAATGTTGCATTTGAAGCATCTAAGAATATTGTCATTGTTGAAAAGCTTTTGAAAACAAAACAGCTACCAATAAAACAAATTTGTATTTTGACATCTAAAAAGGAGAAATTTATTGAAAAATGGAGACGATATTTAGTCGCCTTAATATTGATACTTGCAGATGATGAACTTATGTATATAAGGTCCTATTTAAATATAAAGGTAGGTGATGAAAATGATTAAAAAAGGGATAATAATGGAATATACTAATAAAGAAGCTGTTATGTTTACTGACTCTGGTGAATTTATAAAGTTTAAGACTAATGAAAGATTAACAGTTGGTCAAGAATATGTATATAAAAAATCAACAAATTTTAAACCCTTTTTTATGGCAGCATCACTATTTATAGCAGTTTTATTAACAACATTCATTTCAATGTATAACCAAGTATATGCATCTATGACTGTTACTATAAATCCACAATTTAGAATTGACATAAACAGATTTAACAGGATTATAAGGGTTACCCCCCTTAATAAAGATGGAGAAAAAATAGTTAAATTAGTTAATGTAAAAAATAAAAAAGTAGATGATGGACTTTTATTAATCGTAAAAAAGGCAAAGGAAGAAAAATATATAACCAATGAATATTACAACAACAATTCTAAGTCTATTAAAATAGAAACCAGCAGTCAAAATATTACCCTTGCAAAATTTACAGCTGAAATGAAAAAACAAAATATTAATTTTGAAAAGATTGATTCTAAATCACAAAAATTTGAAGTAAAACAAAATAGAAAAGAAGAGATAAATGAAACTATTGAAAAGAATAATAAGAGCAATAAAAATGAATTAAAACAAAATAACAATGGTGATAATTCAACTAAAAATATTGATAAGAAACCTGAAAATGAGAAGTTACCTAATCTATATAAAAACGAAATTAAAAATAATACTGACAAATCAAATGAAAACAGTAAAAATGATAATAAATTAAACTTTAAAAAGAATAACAAAAAAGATGATTCTACTCCTAGCTCAAATGAAGCTAAAAATGATGAATCAAATAAGAAAAAATCAAAAACAAAAAATAATTCTAACTAAACAAAGACTTATAGGAATATATTTATAAGAGCGCTAGCATGTATATATTATCTTTTCATCAGTCTTTTATTGATTAATATTTTTAAAGCCCCATGAAGGATTTTAAATCCAATCATGGGGCTTTTTATAATGTATCCATTTGATTTAAATAAATAAAAGCTCATTATAAAAATAAATTTACCAAAAACAACAAATATATTTATAACGTATTTTTCCCATATAGGTATCCTAAATTAAAAATAGTTGTACAAAACTCATTTATAAAATTAACTGTATCCTGTGGCTGAACTTCAAAATTAGGATTAATTACAATTATATCCTCTTTTTTATAGCTTTCATAAATATACTCTGGTACTTCAAATTCATTTGATAGAGAACTTATAATTATCTTATCTACTTTATTCTCTATAAAAGGTTGCAATAAGCAGTTATTTAATATGCCTCCATCTAACTTATATCCATCATATATACCTTGCTCTACATCTATTTTAAACTGTTCAAATAATATTTTTGCACTCACATTTTGTATATCACCTTCATAATTATATGGTAGAAGTGAACTTGCCTTTATTGCTGCTAGTCCATCTTTTTTTGATAAGCCCTTTATATTAACTACTACTTCCTTTAACACTTTGTTTTCAACCTCAACATAATTTACATAAAATGCATCTACATTATCATTCTTACCTTCGATTAAGCTTAGTTCTTCTATAACCTTTCTATTCTCCACAACCATATTTAATGAGTCAAAGTATTTATTCATTTGCATATTTAACCAAAAATTATACATCTCATCATATGCATTTTTATAAATAAAATATCCGTTTATTGCCCCAATTGATGTTCCTGTTATTACTCTTATATTATAGTCTTTTTCTCTAAGTGCCTTTATAATTCCAGCTTGGTATGCACCCTTTGCTCCACCACCAGTTAAACAAAGTCCAAACTTCATTCTACCACCCCCAACTTTATTATACCAAGTAGTATATATTTAAAAATACTTTAATTAAATTATTAACCAATTATTCACAAAACTTTGTCGAATCATGTGTCATTTTTCATTCAATTGAATAATATGTACTAGGAAAAGATAAGACGAACAAACGATTAAAAATAGAATACATAAAAAGAAAGGTGGTGAACAGTATGAATAATTGCTGCGACTATAATTACAATCCTTGCTGCTCTCTTAAAAATATTCTAGAAGCTCTAAGAGGTCAGACATGTATTATTGTTTTAAACAGTGGTAGAGCTGAATGTGTAAGAGTTTTAAATGTATGTGATGATATACTAATTTGTGAAATCAGAGGCTGTGGTTGCCCAGTTAAATTTGTAAAAATAGCTTGTATATGCGAAATAATCACAGACTGTAGAAAAGTTCTTGGTGCTTTTTTAAATAGATTGTAATTAAATTTTAAGCGGCTTTTGGCCGCTATTTTTTATATCTTCCAGTTGAACATATTTTTACCTTTACTTCTACATCTATTTCCGAATTCTCAAATTGCTGCTGAATTTTATCTATATTGCTTCGTCCATACTTTGCAACTGCATACTTTTGAATGTCAAATACATCTATTTTATAATCATATTTTGCTTTATCAATTACTTTTTTTGTATTTTCTTTTATATTTTCTTCTATCAAACTTTTAATTTTAGCGATTATTTTCTTTTCATCTTCATCTTCTATATTTAATGTTTTTAATTTTACCTCTCCCTTAATGTTAAGCTTAATTGTATATTTAAGTCTACCGTCTACTTCGTCTACTTTAACCTTTCTCTTTGATATGCAGTTTACATCTACTGCATTATTATAATCTTTTAATGTTATTGCAATGCTACCTCTTACATCGCTATTTCTTAATAAATTAATGAATATAGTATCCTCAATTTCAATTATCTCCTTTAGCTTATCTTTATCAAACACAGCTAATCCTGAAATCTTTATTGTATTTCCTGACTTTTCTATTACAGGAAGTATAATTCTTCTTCCTTCTTGATAATACATATTTGCAAGTTCCTTTACACTTGCATTGTTGGTAAAGAAGTTTGAACTATATGATGAATCTATTAAATCCTTTATTTCATCTGCCATTGTATTTGCTTCTTTTGGAGTTAGCTCAAATATTTCTTTAGTATTTCCCTTAGAAACAACCATTATTGTATTTAAATTTCTCTCTTGATCTCTTATACAAGTGTCTATTATATCCATAATACCTAATTTAGCCCTATCTTCGCTTATAACATAAACCCTTATTGTTCCTAGCAAATAGTTTTTCTTCAAATTTAGCTGTCTATCACTATCTGCTTCATTTATAGTTTTACCCTTTTCAACTCCAACTCCTCTATCTATTTGTCTATCTCCCCTAAATATTAAATATTCTGATGAGTTTATTATCTCTTTACTTTCTTTTTCTACATCAAATCCAACCCCTGTTATAATAGAAAGTTTTTCTATTGGAACTTTTTTATAGCACCCAGTTAATAATAAGGAAACTAGTAATATTAAGCTTATTAAAATTTTTTTCATTTTGCCTTCACCTTCTTATATTTACTAAGTGCAGTTGATATAAATAGCCAAATAAGAATATATGAAACTAAAACAGGCATTACTTTATCTGTTAAAACTCCTCTGTTATATTCAGGAACCATAAAAAATGCTAGCAGAACAACTAATATTGAAGTCATATAGCATGACTTTTTATATTGTATTTTAGTTACCTCTGAAAATAAATAAACAGCACCAAAATGCATGCAAGCAGCTGTTTGAAATATTTTATTACCCCATATAAATATAAACAAAGGCTCAAAGTTTGAAATTACAGGTATTTCAGTAGTAGCAACAAGATATAAAAAAGGATATTGTAGCTTAGATGTAAGGTTCCATCCTAAATATGCAAT
>JAOAFH010000030.1 GCA_026416355.1 Clostridiales bacterium
GCACCTAAGGCAATCATCTTCAACACATCTACTCCTGTTCTAACACCACCATCTGCTAGGATTGTTATTTTCCCCTTAACAGCCTTTGCAATCTCTGGTAAAACCTCTGCAACTCCTGGTGTATGATCAAGAACTCTTCCACCGTGGTTTGATACAGCTATCGCACTTGCCCCTGTTTCAACAGCAAGCATTGCATCTTCAACAGTCATAACACCCTTTAATATAAATGGAAGTTTTGTTGATTCAACTAATTCCCTTATTTCTTCAACAGTCTTTGGCCCAACTGGTTTACCATAGAGTGCAAGTGTTATTAACCCCGCTGCATCTATATCTACACCAACTGCAAAAACTCCAGCCTCTTCTGCCATTTTTATCTTTGAAATAATATTTTTGTTCTCCCAAGGCTTAATAATTGCAATACCTTGTCCTTCAACCTTTTTAAGTTCTTCTAAATTTGTAGGAAGAAAAGTATCAATAGCTGTATCTCCAACTATTGGATATATTCCTGCTTCCAAGCAACCATTTATTACCCAGGAAATATACTCTCTTTCAGTAAACTTTCCTCCCATATTAAGCGTTGTTCCTGATACTGGCGCTGCCATAACTGGAATTCTTAATTTTTTCCCAAACAATTCAACAGATGTATCTGGATCTTTTGCATCATGAATAACCCTCATATTAACCATTACATTATCTAATGCTTCATAGTTTGCATAAAAGGCCTTTCCTGAACCTGTTCCTCCCATACCTGGAACTTCACCTGCACATGCTTTACCATTACATACAGCACATACTCTACAGCTTCCATTTAGATTTTCTTTGGCATTTTTTAAAACTTCTTTAAACTCCATAATTCATCCCCCTGTTTATATTTTATTTTTTTCAATAACTTCTCCTGTTTCAGAATTAAGAAATACAATTTCTCCATCCTGATAATATGCTAAAGATGGGATACCATCTCCCTTAGGCACTGAAATGCTTCCTGGATTTACAATAATAGAATTGTTATATCTTTCAAATCTTCTTATGTGAGTATGTCCAAGCACCATTATATGTATATTAAATCTATCAATCATTTTTTTGATTTCTTCATCACTATATTCATGTCCATGATTAACCATAAATTTTACCCCATCTTTTTCATAGAAAACGACTGGCATAAATACAGGATAATCAAGTACCATCAAATCAACCTCAGCATCACAATTACCCCTAGCTATAATTAAAGGCTTTTTTAAATTTTGTATCTCATCTATTAAGCCTTGAGGATTATAGCCTTCTAAAATTGGATTTCTAGGCCCATGATAAAGTATATCTCCTGCACACAAAATAACGTCTGCATCATTTAATATTTCGATAGCTCTTTTAAATTTACTTGGATAGCCATGAATATCACTAATTAACCCAATTTTCATTTTATATCCCTTCCTCTCTTTTTTTACTCATAGCTATTATGTTAAGGTATTTTCCATTTTTATATACCCTATCCCTTAGCTCTCCTTCAAATTCAAACCCAAGTTTTCTATACATATTAATTGCAATTTTATTGTCACTTAAAACATTTAAATATACTAAATTCATGTTCATTTCATTGAATATAAAATCAAGAGCCGTCTTCATAGCATCTTTGCCAAGTCCCTTACCCCTTTGACTTTTATCATATATTACTATTCCAATTTCACAATTTCTATATTCCCATTTTATTTTATCTACTATAAGAAGCCCTATTGGCTTATGGTCTTGATTATCTATAACAAATATTTTTTTATTACTTTCTTCATCTGATGATAGAACATATGAATCTGCATATCTTCTTGATAATGGGTAAATAATATCTAAATTTATATTTGTTTCTCTGTCATTTAACCAAGCTGATATTATTCTAGCATCCTCTAGTTCAACTGCTCTTAGATATATTTTGTCTCCCTTTAGCAAATCCGTCCCTCCTTTACACCACATATATTAATTTTATCATAATTTTAATACAAATTTAAATAGATAAATTTATGTTTTAAATTAATAACTCTTTAACTTACTAACCCATTCTTCTTTTTATATTATCAAAACTTCATACTATCCGAAAAGCAAGAGCCATTTAACAATTAAAGAAGTATATTGATATAAACTTTAGAAACTCTAAGGTTTTCTTTGTGAAATATCATAATACTTCGTAATTTTTAAATGGCTCTTTTGTCATAGTTTATCTAGTTACATTATTACTTAATTTTTTATAAAATCATATCTACATATTTTAAATCAATAACTAGCGTATATAAAGAAAAAGCCATGAACAATTAAGGTCATAACCCTAATTATCCATGGCTTTTATCAAACTATTTTATGCATATTTTACATTAGTTCTTCTTTAGATACTTATATACTGGTAGACCTACTAGTGTAACAGCAACACCATATAGTGCATAAGTTGTGTTTGTTAATAGAGTATTTATTAATATAAATACCCCTCCCCCAATACCTATAAGTGGTATTATTGGGAATAGTGGAACTTCATATGGTCTGTGTAGATGTGGGAATTTCTTTCTTAAAACAAATACACCTGCAACAGCCATTGTGAAGAATATCCAAAGAACAAATACAACAAGGTCAGTTAATATATCAAATGAACCTGTTGCAACATATATAATTGTCATAACAAATGAGAATAACATAGCATTAACTGGTGTACCATACTTTTCATTTTCTTTTCCTAAGAATTCATGGTATGGTAGTAGTCTTTCCTTCGCCATTGCAAATGGAACTCTTGGTCCTGTTAATATATATCCATTTAACGCACCAAATATTGATATTAATATACCTGCTGATATAAACGCAGCTCCACCTTTACCAAATAGAACAACTGCTGCATCTGAAGCTGCCTTCTTTGATGCCATAACTTGTTCTACAGGTAGTACATTGATAACTGCAATATTTATTGTTACATATGCAATCATAACCAATACAAGTCCACCGATTATTGCCTTTGGTAGGTTCTTCCCTGGATTTTCTATATCTCCAGCAACATTACCAACATTAATCCATCCATCATAAGCCCAAAGTGTTCCTAGTATTGCAGCACCAAATCCTGCTGTTGTACTAGCACTTGTAACCATTGGTGTAAAATCGTGTGCTTGTCCCTTTAAAAGACCAAATATTATTAGTATAAATATTGGAAGTAGCTTTGCTATTGTAGCTACTGATTGTAGTTTACCACCAAACTTTGTTGATAAACAGTTTACAACCATTAAGAACCCGATAACTGCAACCGCTAATAGCTTTTGTTGGAAATCTGATAAATTAACAAATGCAGTTGCTTGAGTTGCAAATACTATACCAAGAGCAGCCATTGAACCTGGTATATATACTAGAGTTTGAACCCATCCTAATAGGAATGCCCATTTTTCACCATATAATTCCTTAAGATATGCAAATAGACCACCTGTCTTTGGAATTGCCGCTGCAATTTCTGCAACAGTAAGTCCAGCAGCCATAGTTATAATTCCACCTACTATCCATGCTAATATTCCAAGTCCTGGAGCACCAGCCTTTGTGAAAACTACTGATGGTTTAAAGAAAATACCTGAACCAATAACTACCCCAATAACTACTGCGATAGCTTCCATTAGTCCTAGACTCTTTTTAGATTGTTGAACTTCAACATTTTGCTCTTTTAACGCTTGCATTTTACCCTTCCTTCCATGTGTAATTTCGATAATAAATTGCAAATTTCGACTTTTCTATTGTACAAAAAAGAAATATTTTTTTCAACTAATTTTGCGAAAAAAACTATAAATAGTCA
This sequence comes from Clostridiales bacterium, assembly GCA_026416355.1. Taxonomy (GTDB): domain Bacteria; phylum Bacillota; class Clostridia; order Clostridiales; family Caloramatoraceae; genus Thermobrachium. Next base: position 3,797 of record JAOAFH010000030.1, read on the forward strand.
ATTTTCAGAATTGTTGCCTATGAATTTTTCTATTTCATTTTCTGTATAAACTTTTATTCCGTTTTGTAAAAACAGCTCGGCTGTAACTCCATTGCCTTTTTTAAGTGTTCCTGTAAAAGTTCCATCATAAATGACTCCACATCCACATGATGGGCTTTTAGCCTTTAATATTGCAACTTTTATGCCATATAATTTCGCTATTTTTAAGCTCTCTTGTGCTCCTTTTAGAAATTGTTCTGTTACGTCTTCCCCACAGTTGTTTTCTATTTTCCCTTTTCCATTAAGTACGTCTTTAGCATCTCCTGATACTATTTCTGCTGGATGCCTTGGAGTAGATAGTCCCCCTAATTGTTCAGGACAAATAGGTATTAGTTGATATTTTTCAATAAGCTTTAAAACCTCTTTATTTTTATTATCACCCCCATTATATTTACAGTTTAGACCAAATAAGCATGCACTAACTAAAATCATAAAACACACCTCTTTAAGCTAATATACAATTTATTATATATTTCGACACTTTTCAATAATTTAGTCAAAAACTTAATATAAATTTTTTTTAATAATTATAATATAATTAATTAGAAGCGCCATGGACAATATCAAATTATTATTAGTGATATTGTCCATGGCGTCTATAATTCTAATTTATTTTAACTCTACAACTGTAACCCCACTTCCGCCTTCGCTTAAATCACCCATTCTTGTTGATTTAACATGGTGATGCTTTTTAAGTGCCTGTTTAATTCCTTCTCTTAGTGCACCTGTTCCTTTACCGTGAATTATTCTAACACTATTTAACCCAGCAATATATGCATCATCTAGATATTTATCAAGATTGTATAGTGCTTCATCTACTGTTTGTCCTCTTAAATCAATTTGTGTTTCAATATTTTGAGCCTTTTGTTTTATTATATTTGTAACTCCTGTCTTTTTAACTTCCTTTTTCTTTGATTCTTCTCTCTTAAGCTTGCTAAGTGGAACATTTAATTTCATTATGCCAATTTGTACCTGAACATCTCCCTTAGAATCAGGTTTAGATAAAACTATTCCTCTTTGCGAAACAGTTGTTACAAATACCTCATCACCAACATTTACGTCATCTAATTGTTCTTCTACATCAATAGTTTCTTCTTTTTTTGTATTTTTGTATATATCGTCAACCTTTTGATTTAGCTTTCTTCTTGCCTCTTCAGCCTGTTTTAGACATGCTGCATCTTCACTTCTCTTTTTTAGTTCAATAAGTTCCTTAATTATTTGGTCTGCTTCATATTTTGCCTGCTGAACAATTCTTCTTGCTTCTTCTTGAGCCTTTTGCACTAATTTTTCTCTTTGGCTATCTAATTTATATTTCTTCTCTGAAAGTTCCTTTTTAATTTCAACTGATTCTCTCTTTGCCCTTTCAGCTTCCTCTATTTCCTTTTCTAAAAGCATTGTTTTATTTTGTAGAGCTTGAATTACATCCTCAAACTTAGCTGCATCTTGAGAAATTTTCTTCTTTGCATTTTCAATAATGTCACTTCCAAGTCCAAGCCTTTTTGATATCTCAAATGCATTTGATTTTCCTGGAATACCAATGAGTAGCCTATAAGTAGGTCTTAATGTCTCTACATCAAATTCAACACTTGCATTCTCAAAGCCTTCCTTTTCCATTGCAAAAACCTTAAGCTCACTATAGTGGGTTGTTGCTACAATCTTTGCACCTTTTTCAAAAATATATTCAAGTATAGACATGGCAAGTGCAGCACCTTCTGTTGGGTCTGTTCCTGCCCCAAGTTCATCTACTAAAACTAGAGACTTTTCATCTACTTCATTAATAATACTAACAATGTTTGTCATATGTGATGAGAATGTTGATAAACTTTGTTCTATACTCTGCTCATCTCCAATGTCTGCAAATACCTTATTAAATATAGATACCTCAGAACCTGATGAAACTGGTATTGCAAGACCAGTCATGGCCATCAATGTTAAAAGACCTGTTGTCTTTAATGTAACAGTTTTACCACCTGTATTAGGTCCTGTTATAATAAGGGCTCTATAAGCATCCCCTAACCTAATATCAGTTGGAACAACTACCTCTTTGTCTATTAGAGGGTGTCTTGCCTGTCTTAAGTTTATTACTCCTTTTGTATTAATTCCTGGGATTGAAGCATTTAAATCAAGCCCAAATTTACCCTTTGCTACAACAAAGTCAAGGTAACCAATATTTAAGTTGTTGTGCTCTAGATAATCAGCATTATTTGCAACCTTTGTACTAAGTTCTAAAAGTATTCTTTCTATCTCCTGTTTTTCCTTAAGCATAAGCTCTTTTATTTCGTTGTTTAATTCAACTACCGCCATAGGCTCAATAAATAAAGTTGATCCACTTGATGATTGGTCGTGAACAAGCCCTGGTACACTTCCCTTAAACTCAGCCTTTACAGGCAATACATATCTGTCTCCCCTTAAAGTTATAATTGGGTCTTGAAGATATTTAGAATAGCTTTGTAACATTGATTGAAGCTTTTCTTTTATCTTTGAGTTTTTATCTCTTATGGATCTTCTAATACTATATAGCTTTTCACTTGCTCTATCTGATATTTCTGTTTCACTAATTATCTTTGTTTCTATTTCATTTTCTAATCCCTTAACAACAACTAAAGAATCTACTACTTCATAAATAATAGGGCATATTTCTTCTTTGTTTCCGTCATTCATAAACTCCTTTAATCTTCTAGCACATTTAAGCACAGAGTTTACCCTAAGAAGTTCTACAGGCTGAAGAGTAAATCCCATTTTTGCTCTTTTTATAATATCTGATATATCATGTGTTGTATCAAATGGAAGGCTTCCCCATCTTAGAACAACTTCAAATGCCTCCCTTGTCTCCTCAAGCCTTTCTCTAACCTCATGAACATTGGTAGATGGCATAAGTTCTCTTACCATCTTTTTACCTATCTCAGAGATTGCTCTTTTTTCAAGCATATCTATAATTTTATTGTATTCAAGTATCCTTAATGCCTTTTCGTTCATTTTACCCATCCTTCCTTACAATACACCTCTATAATAATGTCCCTTTGTAACTTTTCCCTTTAACATTTCTATTGTTTCTTCTATTTCTTTGTCTACAGCTATTTTCCCTTGATTATATGCATCAACTGCTTTTTTAAATGCCTTTGCAATCTTTTCAGCCTCTTTTACATCTTCATCAACAAAATTAATAAGAATATAGTTTGGTTTTAAATCAAAAACTTCATTTATGTTATCAAGCATACTTAGAACCTTTGAATTATATATATGATTTCTGCAATAAAAGTCAGGAATTATCAAAAACTCTTCATTTTTTCTATCCTTTAAAAAGTGTATTTTATTTTCACAAACATTAGGACATCCTCTTTTACCCTCGTTTTCAAAACTTCCAATGAAGCATTGCCTTGAAACCATAAGTTTTGTTCTACCATATACATTCAAAACAACTTTTTCATCTGTATGTTCTATTAAATCCTTTATTTCCTTTAAATTAAGTTCTAATGAAATCAATGAAGCTTTATTTTTAAGCTCCTTTGTTGCAAAAGAATTAAATATATTAAAGCCCTTATCTAAAATAGTATCAAAGCCTTTTTTATCTAAATATGAATAAACTCCTAAATTACCACATAAGGCTTTTTTTATTCCTCTTTTTTGTAAATCATCTAAAAGCTTTTTAGTATTAATTTCTTCTTCTAATATTATCTCTGATATCCACGGAAATACATTATATCCATCATCTAAAAGAGTATATATATCTCCATTATTAATTCTTAATTTATCTCCACCAAAATATATTTCATCAAAATATTTATATACAGCCTTAACTATATCTTGTCTTCCTGTTGAAAGAATTAATTTTATATCATTGTTTCTTTCAACTTTTTGAAACTTAAAATTAACTTCTTTATATTCCCTTTTGTTTTGTTTAATTTCCAACAACTTTTCTATTGCTTCACGTCTTAGGGCATTTATTTGTGATACAGGAATAGTAACATCATCATCAATATCAGCTGTTAGATTATTTAAAACATATGGTGTATCCTTTGTTTTTGATAAATTTTCCTTTACTTTATCAACAGATATTGCCCTAACTTTAGCTAATTCAGGAATGTTACCAGTAACTTCAACCTCTGCTCCAAATATATCCCTTATTTTAAGAGTTACATTCTCATCTTTTTTTATTTTAATATTTGCATCAAGTGGAACTCTATAAACTTCCTTTCCTTCAAAGCTTTCTCTCGCCCTTTTTATTAAATCTGCATCAGATGTTTTATATATTACATCTCCAACCTTTGCACCCTTTAGATAAAAGTCAACTTCATCTCCCTTTTTAGCTGACTGTACAACATTTCCTTTAAGTTTCATATTGTTGACAGTTACACCTATATTTTTATCAAAAATTTCTACTCCATCACCATCATTTAGAATATCTTCTAATCTAACTACTACAAAATCACCTTTAACCTTTATAACCTTACCTAAATATGTACCCCAGTTTCTAGGCTTTTTATAACTCATCATCTCGTTTCCTTGCCTTTTAAACATAAAAGCAGATGTAAATCCACCTCTATTAAAAATCTGAGTTACATCTTCCTTTTGTTTATTTGTCAAATTCCCATCAAGCGCTGCTCTATATCCTGAAACAACTGTTGCAACATATTCAGGTCTTTTCATTCTTCCTTCTATTTTTAATGAATAGATACCTAATTCCTTTATTTTTTCTACAAAATCTAATGTTGATAAATCCTTAGGACTTAGATGATACGCTTTTTTGCCATCTAGCTTATACTCTAATCTACATGGTTGTGCACATCTTCCTCTATTACCACTTCTACCACCAATTAAACTACTCATTAAACATTGCCCTGAAAAGCATATACATAGTGCTCCATGTACAAACATCTCAAGCTCTGCCTTTGTGTTTTCTTTAATATATTTAATTTCATCTAATGATAGCTCCCTTGATAATACAACCCTTTTTACTCCTAATTCATAAAGTTTATTAACTGCATCTAAATTATGTGCAGTCATTTGTGTACTTGCATGAACCTCAAGCTCTGGTAAATGCTTTTTAAGTAGATGTAAAAAACCTAAATCTTGAATTATAATCGCATCAATACCTATAGAATATAAAAATGAAGCATACTCTAGTGCTCCTTTAAGCTCTTGATTTTTTAAAAGAGTATTTATTGTAACATAAACCTTAACTCCATACGCATGGCAAAACTTTACTGCCTCAATTAATTCTTCTCTATCAAAGTTTGCAGCACTTTGTCTTGCTGAAAACTCTTTACCACCTAAATATATTGCATCTGCTCCGTTTAAAACAGCAGCCTTTAAACTTTCCATATCACCCGCTGGTGCTAATAGTTCTACCATTTTAAATCTCTCCCTTTTTTATCATAAGAAATATTATACAACAATTATTAAATTAGTGCCACCAAATAAAATAAGGCTGCTTTTGCAGCCCTATTAGCAGTCTAATGGGATTCCATGAATTAAAATATCTTGATCTACTCCTAGTTTATCAAGTATATTTGCAAATACACTTAGTAATACTTCTGTACCTGGTTTTTCACTACAAGTACAATCTCCTAATACTTCATACTCTGCCCTAACTCCCTTAATTATTAGATGTGATTGAAGTGTTGGATCATCTAGACATTCTGGTGGAATTGGTGCGTCAAATTCTGTTAGTTTTACAAACTTAGTCCAAACAAATTTTCCATTTACTAGTTCAATTTTTTCTCCATCTATTATTTCTGGTAAAGTTGTTTTTATGCACACATCATCACTTGGAACTGTAATAAATCCTGCAGTGTTATCTTCATAAATTACCCATAGTACAACCTTAAATTTAATTATTAATTTTGCTTTTGTTGTACATATAATCTCTTGTGTAGCCTCAATATCTGTAATAAATACATCCTTAATACATTTAATTCCATAATCATCTAATACATCTGTTGTATTAGCACCTTTTTTCTTTATGCATAATTTTATTGGGTATTTTATATTATTTTCTTCATCAAATAGTATTTGCTCTTCTTTTACATACTTCGCTAAAATTCTCTTAACATAAATATCTAGTTGTTGACATTCTGGATTTATTCCCCTTGTAAGGTCTTCCATAATATTCCCTCCTAAAATTAATTAACTGTTAAACTCTAATTTATACTATGCACATTAAAATTTATATGTGATTTATCTTTTAAAAATATTCAATATACTAGAGCTCTTGTGTGATATATCATCAATCCTTCCTAACAATAAATTCAAAGTGTTTTGGATTAATTCTATATCTCTCCCTAGATTTCTACCCTGTTCTTCAATTTTTTTATTTAACTTTTCTATTTCAAAATCTACTTCTTTTTTAAAACTTTCTAATGATGCATCTAACAAACTGATAGACTCATTTAGTTTTTCGTAGTTATCATGATTTCTTATATCATCTTTGTACACTGATTTAATAAGTTCTATTTGTGTTTTAATTTCCTGAAACTCTTGATTTAGCCTTTGATAATTAAGGTTTAACTCATTCTTATTTGTTTCAGACTGGCTCTTTACAACTCTTTGCCAACCAGTATTAAACTCATAATGTTCATTATTCAAATCTACTCGTGGCAAAAATCTATCCCTCCACAGCATGGTCTTATATATAATATGATTTAAAATATTAACTTGACACATTTTTTATTAAATTAAAGATAACAAAGCCATGGACAATATTTATAAGCACTATCCATGGCTTCACTGCTACTTTTTAAAATATTCCCGTATCTTTCGAGATAAAGTTATCTTTTCCTTCTCAAGTTCATTTGTTATCTCGATTTTTTCTTTCTTTAATCTTTTTATTTCATCTTGGGCTCTTAAGTTTTCTATTTCTAATATAGTTGATTTTTTTCTTTCCTTTTCAAGCCTTTCCTCAAGCTCCTTTATCTTTTCAATAAGCCTATTACATTCCGAAGTTAGATCCATATTTTTTATTTTTTCACTGCTTTGCTCTTTGATTAAAGTATCAACTTCAAGCTTGTACCTTTCAATCTCAGACTTTAAATATCTGTTTTCCTCCTCAATTTCACTTAATCTATTAGATAATGTTTTAACAATTCCATCAAGGTTTTTTATAACATCTTTAATATCCATATCATCTAAACTTAATGCAACTTGTTTAAACATCTCAAAATTCTTTATTTCCCCCACATCTACACACCTCTCTTGCAAAAGCCTAATATCTATTAAACATTCTCCATAGATGCTTATTTCTTTATTATCTATATCAATATCATAAAGAAAATTAGTTTTTTTAAATTTTATAATACAATCATATTCATTAAAATCACAACTAAACACCTTTGGATTAAAAAATTTTCTAAAAACCTTAATAGGTCTTATAAATTGGTTTGTTAAAGTATATTTTTCACACAATCCGTTCTCTTCAACAACTACAGTAATTATACTCTCAATATTTAAATCAATATTTAAAAAAAACGCATTTCTTGTAATGTTTTTAACGCTTATAAACTCCTTATTCATTAAAATATTTTTTATTTTCTTTCCATCTTGTCCAACATTTATTTTTTCATTTAATATAAAATGTCTCCTTGAATAGATTGATTTAACAATCTTTGTTTGTATTATTGGCATAATACTACCTTAAATACTTACTCTGTTAAAATATATTCTCTTTATTTAATTTTAATGCAAAAATAAAAGGGCTCTATTGCCCTTATACAGTTCTTCTTCTATTTTGCATATCTTTAAAATCCTTTAAATCTTTTCTTACTTTAACAAGTTCAATTTGGCTTTCAAGCAACTCTTCTTTTAGGGTATTTAGCATATCTTTTGTTTCCTTAAGTTCTTGTTCAACTTCACTATTTCTTTCTCTCAGATATGCATTTTCTTTTAGAAGTGCTTCGTATTCTTTATTGTTTTTTTCAAGTTCAGCTTGAAATAAATTAATTCTCTCAATATATTGTTGTTCTCTATTCATTATTTCTTCTAGTCCATCTTTGATCTTATCATTTTCTTCAACTACATTTATATATTGATTATATAGTTCACTATACTTAGCCTCAAGTTCCTTTAACTTTTCACTTGGGATAGTTGTAGTTTTTTTAATTTGTTCTATTTCCCTTTTAAGTTTAAACATCTCATCTGTTACAGTTAAAGCTGTTAAAACTGCAGAAGAAGTTGTATTGTGTTTTGGATTACTTGTTAGTATTTCTTTTACCTTTTTATCAACATAATTAGCAATAGAAAAAAGATAATCCTCAGTATCTTCTCCCATTAAAGTATATTCAACACCATTTATTTTAACGACAACCTTATTTTTATTCATACCAAGCACCCTTTCAAAGTTTAAATAAACCTAGTTACTTATATTTTACAATAATTTATTTAATTATACTATATTTTTTTTGTTTTTCAAAAAAAATTTTAAAGGTAGGTTTTATAACCTACCTTAACTTTGCATTAAGTTTAGTTTCTAACTCTTTTACGATGGCATCGTGTACTTTGTTTACATCCTCATCAGTAAGTGTTCTATCATCTGCTCTATATATTAAAGAATATGCAACAGATTTGAATCCTTCTGGAATTTGCTTTCCTTTGTATACGTCAAATAGTTTGATTTCTTCAATTATACCTTTACCTAACTTTCTCATTATATCTTCTATTTTCTTAACTTCTACACTATCTTCAACTAAAAGTGCCATATCTCTTAATATTGCAGGGTACTTTGGAAGTGGCTTATACTTCTTTTCTAGCTTTGCTGCATCAAAGAATATTCCTAAATCTATTTCAGCAACATATACTCTTTCTTCTAAATCATAGTTTTCAAGTACATCTGGATGTATTTCTCCAATAACACCTGCATTTTTTCTTCTAACTAATATATTAGCACATCTTCCTGGGTGAAAAGTTGGGTTTTGTGTTTCTCTTTCAAAATCAACTTTATCAACTGAAAGAGCTTCAATTAAGTTTTCTACAACACCCTTTATATCATAAAAATCTACATTTCCAGCCATAGCAATAATTAGCTTTTGTCTTTCATCTGGCAGGTCCTCTCCAACATTTAGATACACTTTACCAATTTCAAAAACACGAGCTTCCTTGTTATCCCTTAGTATATTTCTTTGCATTACTTCTAAAATTGAAGGGATAAGTGTTGTTCTCATTATACTAAAATCTTCACCAAGTGGGTTTGAAATTGAAATAGTATTTCTTAGTTCACTATCATTATTTAAATTAATTTTGTCAAATACCTTAGGACTGTAGAATGAATAAGTTAAAGCTTCATATAGAGATGATGCAACCATTGTACTCTTTACAGTTTCAATAAGCTTTTGTTCTCTAGTTATTTCAGCTTCAACAGCTTCACCTAAAATCTTTTCAGAAGGAATTATATCATAGCCATAAAGCCTTGCTATTTCTTCTGCAACATCTTCTTTTATCTTTACATCTTGTCTAAATGTAGGAACTTTAATAACAAGTTCTTCTTTATCTTCAACTTCCATACCAAGTCTGTTTAGCATCTTTATCATATCTTCAGTCTTTATGTCTGTTCCTAAAAATCTATTTATCCATTCTGGGCTTACTTTAACATAGTGTGGTTCAACCTTTTCATTATAAATGTCAATGGTTCCACCTACAACTTCTCCTACACCTAATGTTTCAAATAAATAACATGCTCTATTTGCAGCTATTTCTACTAGATTTGGATCTAAATCCTTTTCAAATCTTGAAGATGCTTCTGTTCTTAATCCTAATTTCTTTGAAGCTATTCTTGTTGTTACTCCATCAAAATTAGCACATTCTAACACTATTGTATTTGTATTTTCTGTAACCTCTGAGTTTTGACCACCCATTATTCCTGCAATGGCTATCGCTTTTTCTTTATCACTTATTACTATCATTGATGAATCTAATTGTCTTTCAACTTCATCTAATGTTGTAAACTTTTCATCGTTTGCCATTTTTACAACTATTTCTTTTCCACCTATATTGTTAAAATCAAATGCATGAAGTGGTTGACCAAGTTCAAGCATAACATAATTTGTAACATCAACTACATTATTTATTGGTCTAACTCCTGCTTCATTTAGTTTAGCTTGCATCCATTCAGGTGATGGCCCAATTTTTATGTTTTTTATCATCTTAGCCATGTATCTTCTGCAAAGAGGAGTATCAACTTTAACTGATAGATAATCATTTATATTCTCATCATTTGTTTTATAGTCAGTTTCTATATTCTTTAAATCACAACCAAAAGATGCTGCTGTTTCCCTTGCAATACCATATATTGAAAAACAGTCTGCCCTATTTGATGTTATTTCAAAATCAATTACTCCACCGTTTAATCCAAGAATTTCTTTTATATCCACACCAATTGGAGTATTTTGGTCTAATATCATAATTCCATGTACTGAGTCTTCATCTGCAAGCCCTAGTTCTGCTTCAGAGCAAAGCATACCATTTGATTCAACACCTCTTAGTTTTCCCTTTTTAATTTTAACACCACCTGGAAGAGATGAACCATGTAATGCAACAGGTATTATATCTCCTTCTTTTATGTTATCTGCTCCTGTTACAATTTGAATTGTTTCAGTTTTAACATCTATTTGACAAACAGTAAGCTTATCAGCATTTGGATGCTTTTCAGTCTTTATTATTTTGCCTGCAACAACCTTATCTATTTCTTTACCTTTATCTATTACTTCTTCTACTTTTGAACCTGTTAATGTTAGTTTATCTGCAACTTCATATATACTTTTGTCTATATCTACATAATCTTGTAGCCAACTATATGGAACCTTCATGATACCCCTCCTTAGAATTGTTTTAAGAACCTAACATCATTTTCATAGAATAATCTAATATCATCTATTCCGTACTTTATCATAACTATTCTTTCAAGCCCTAATCCAAATGCAAATCCACTATATACATCTGGATCAATTCCACCTGCTCTTAATACATCAGGATGCACCATTCCACATCCTAGTATTTCAATCCAGCCTGAGCCTTTACAAACTCTGCATCCTTCACCACCACAAACGAAGCATGATACATCAACTTCTGCTGATGGCTCTGTAAATGGGAAGTGATGTGGTCTAAACTTAGTTCTTGTCTTTTCACCAAACATTCTCTTTGCAAATGTATCAAGTGTTCCCTTAAGGCTTGCCATAGTTATTCCCTTATCAACCACTAGTCCTTCTATTTGATGGAATATTGGTGAGTGTGTTGCGTCTGCTGTATCTGATCTATATACTCTACCTGGAGCTATTATTCTAATTGGAGGCTTTTTATTTTCCATAACCCTTATTTGAACAGGAGATGTTTGTGTTCTTAAAACTACATTTTGATTAATGTAGAATGTATCCTGTTCATCCCTTGCTGGATGATTTTTAGGAATATTTAGTGCTTCAAAGTTATAGTAATCTAGTTCAACTTCAGGACCTTCTGCTACTGAAAATCCCATTCCAATGAATATTTCTTTAATCTCATCTAAAGCCTTTGTTAATGGGTGTAAACCTCCAATTTTATTTCTTTTTCCTGGCATAGTAACATCTATTGTTTCAAGGGAAAGTCTATAATTCTTTTCTTTATTTTTTATTTCCTTCAAGGCTTCTTGTATTGCATTTTCAATTGTTTCTCTAACTTCATTTGCTATTTTACCAACGATTGGTCTTTCCTCAGCTGATAATTGTCCCATTCCCCTTAAAATTGCAGTTAATTCACCTTTTTTTCCAAGATATTTAACCCTAACTTCATCAAGCATTTGGCTTGTTTGACATTCCTTAAGCTTTTCTAAAGCTTCAACTTTTATTTGTTCTAATTTATCCCTCATCTTTCTACTCCTTTCTAATTAATTTTCCACATAAAAAAACCTCCATCCCATAAAGGGACGAAGGTTTGCTTCGCGGTACCACCCTAATTGACCAAAAGGTCCACTCATTAAAATAACGGTTTTACCCGTTCTGCTCTACTATTATTTCAAGCAGAAAGCTCCAGAGCGAAACTTCAAATAACACTTCTGCAGAAGGGCTCTCAATCTATGGCCCAACCTCCCTGTGCAGGTAGTTATTTTACTTAACTCCTTCACTGCCTTTAACATTTTTGCTTATTATATCACAAATATAAATAATATGTAAATACCCTTTTATATCCTCTGTCTTACAACTTCATAAACCATTATTGATGCTGCAATTGATGCATTAAGTGACTCTGCTCTTCCTAGCATAGGTATCTTAACTTTTTTATTGCAAAGTTCAATATCTTCCTCTGACATTCCGTTAGCTTCGTTACCAATAACTATTGCTGTTTTGTTTTTAAAATTATGTGCATAAAGATTTTCTCCATTAAGACATGAAGCATAAATATCAAATCCCTTTGAATACAACTCATCGCACAATTCTTTAAAACTATTATATTGAACTACTGGTATATGAAAAATAGAACCCATCGTTGAACGCAATGTCTTATCGTTATACAAATCAACCGTTCCCTTAATCAAATAGACAGCATCAACTCCTGCTGCATCACAAGTTCTAATTATTGTTCCTAAATTTCCTGGATCTTGGACTTTATCTATAACAACAACAAAACTCACATTTTCTTTTACTTCTAATTTTGGTTTTCTAGCAACTGCAATTATTTTTTGAGGAGTAGTTGTATTTGATAGTTCTTTTATAACTGATTCTTCAACTTCATATTTAATAATATCGTTGTTTAAAACTCTGTCATATCCATTTAACTCATATATTGAATTACTATATAGTATTAATTCAACAACACCCTCATTTATTGCCTCTTCAACAAATCTTATACCTTCTACCAAAAATTTTTCTTCTAAATCTCTATATTTTTTTTGTTTTAGTTTAATAGCATTTTTTACAATATTGCTATCTCTTTTTAATACCATAAAAACTACATCCTTTGTCTTTCTATATTTTTAATATCGTCTGTTCCACCTATAACAACTAAAACATCTCCATGCTTAATAACCTCATCAGCAGATGGAGCAATATTTATATCATTACCCCTCTTTATTGCCATTATGTTAATGCCATAGTTACTTCTCATGTTAAGCTCTTTTAGGCTCCTATTTTCCCATTCATCTAAGGCAGTTACTTCCATAATACTATAGTCTGCTGACAACTCTATATAATCTAGTATATTTGATGAGCATAAGTTGTGTGCCACTCTTATTCCCATATCTCTCTCAGGGAATACCACTCTATCTGCTCCAATCTTATATAAAACCTTAGCATGTAGTTCATTTTGTGCCTTTGCTATAACATATTTTACACCAAGTTCCTTAACAAGAAGCGTAACAAGTACACTTGATTGAACATCTGAACCAATTGTAATTACTGCAATATCAAAATTCCTAATTCCAAGTGATTTTAATGTTGCTTCATCTGTTGCATCTGCTTGAACAGCATGAGTTACATGATCAGATATATCCTGTACAACCTCTTCATCTACATCTATTGCAAGAACTTCATGCCCTAATGAATAAAGTGTTTTTGCTATGCTTGAGCCAAATCTTCCAAGACCTATAACAACAAATTGTTTTGTTTTCATTTTGAACCTCCCTATTATCCAATTAGTATTTTATCTTCTGGATATTTTATTAAATTAGCTGTTGTCTGTTGTTTATGAGCAATTGCCATTGTAACAGTTAAAGGACCTACCCTTCCTGCGTACATCGTTAATATAATAATAATTTTACCTATTAATGTTAATCTTGTTGTCAAGCCTAATGTTAACCCTACAGTTGCAAATGCTGATGTTGCTTCATATAAGTATTCCATAAAATCACCATTTTGAGAAATCGAAAGTACCATTGTAACTACAACTACTAAAATGAAGCTTAACATTGTAACTGCTAGTGCTCTATATACAAAAGACTTATTTATCCTTTTTTGGTAAACTTCAGTATCTTCTTTTCCTTGTACTACTGCAACAACTGTCATAAATATCAAAAATGCTGTGGATGTTTTAATACCCCCACCAGTAGAACCTGGTGAGGCACCGATAAACATTAAAACTACTGTTAGAAATTTACCAGCAACAGTCATATCACTTGTTGATATTGTATTAAACCCTGCTGTTCTTGGTGTTACCGATGCAAATAAACTAGCTAAAAATTTTCCTTTTATACTTAGTCCTCCTAAAGTTTTAGGGTTTGCATATTCAAGCATATAAAATCCAATAGCACCAACTACTATCAATGCTACAGTTGCTGACAAAACAACCTTTGCATGTAAAGATAAACGTTTACTTTTTCTATAGTTTAAAACTTCTGTTATTACTGAAAACCCAATACCTCCAATAACAATCAGAGCCATTATTGTTAAATTAACTACAACATTATCTACGTATGGTGTTAAACTATTAAAATTTCCAATCAAATCAAAGCCTGCATTACAAAATGCTGATACTGAGTGAAATATTCCAAAATATAAACCTTTTAATAATCCATACTTAGGAATAAACTGAGTAGCTAAAGCTACAGCACCAATTATCTCTATTGAAAATGTAATTCCCATCACATAAAGTGCAAGTTTTACAACACCTTGAATATTAAATGTATTATATGCCTCCTGCATTATAAGCCTTTCTTTTAAAGATATCCTTTTACCAAGCAACAAAGCTATTAATGTTGCAAATGTCATAAATCCAAGTCCACCCATTTGTATGAGTAACATTATTACAATTTGACCAAATACACTGTAATGGGTACCTGTATCTACAGTAACAAGTCCTGTTACACATACCGCAGATGTTGATGTAAAAAGGGCATCAATAAATGGTGTTGCTTCTCCACTTCTTGATGAAATGGGTAACGAAAGTAAAATGCCACCTATTAATATTGTTAAAGCAAAACCTAACGCAAGTATTTGAACAGGTTGAAATTTATAAAATTTAATGCCATCTATTTTTTCTTTAAGAAACATCTATTATATACCTCCGTTATTATACTACTTTAGTATAATACCAAAAATTTATATTTTTATACAAAAGCTAAAAGACCTGAAAAACAGGCCTTTTAGCTTAATATAGTATATTATTATGCATTTATCTTTTCTTTTGCAACATTAACTAATTCTGCAAAAGCTACTTCATCGTTTACAGCTATTTCAGCTAACATCTTTCTGTTGATGTTGATTCCTGCTAGCTTTAGTCCATTTATAAACTTTGAATATGAAAGACCATTTGCTCTAGCTGCAGCATTTATTCTTGCTATCCAAAGCTTTCTGTAGTCTCTCTTCTTTATCTTTCTTCCTACATATGCTGAGCTTAATGCTCTTAAAACTGCTTGCTTAGCAATTCTGTAGTTTTTGCTCTTTGCACCATAGAATCCCTTTGCAAGTTTGAATATCTTTCTACGTTTTTTATGTGAATGTACTGCTCTCTTAACTCTTGCCATTTTTTAAACCTCCTTTGCCTCTCTTTATAGGTATGGTAATAACTTTCTTACAATCTTGAATTCAGTCTTAGCTACATAAGCTCCCTTTCTAAGTTGTCTCTTTCTCTTTGATGACTTCTTAGTTAGGATATGTCTCTTGAAAGCATGTGCTCTCTTAAACTTTCCATTTCCAGTCTTTCTATATCTCTTTGCTGCACCTTTATGAGTTTTCATTTTAGGCATAATTAATTCCTCCTCTCCTATTTTCAAGCTTTCTTTGGTGCTATGACCATTGTCATATTCTTTCCTTCAAGTTTAGCTGGCTTTTCTATTTGTCCAACTTCCTTGATTTTATCATAGAATCTATTTAATATATCTTCACCAAAATGAGCATAATCTGCTTCTCTTCCTCTAAACTTAACAGTAACCTTTACCTTGTCACCGTCTTTAAGGAATTTTTCAGCATTTTTAGCTTTAACATTAAGGTCATGCTCTTCTATATTTGGTGTAATTCTAACTTCCTTAACTGTTATTACTTTTTGTTTTTTCTTAGCTTCCTTTTCCTTCTTTTGTTGCTCATAAACGAACTTTCCATATTCCATTATTCTAGCAACTGGTGGTTCTGACTTTGGAGCTATAAGTACTAAATCTAGTTGTCTCATTTCTGCCATTTCTAACGCTT
This sequence comes from Clostridiales bacterium, assembly GCA_026416355.1. Taxonomy (GTDB): domain Bacteria; phylum Bacillota; class Clostridia; order Clostridiales; family Caloramatoraceae; genus Thermobrachium. Next base: position 19,909 of record JAOAFH010000030.1, read on the forward strand.
GTTTAGTTGGCATTATACCAAGCTGTTCACCATCTTGGCTTATAACCCTAAGCTCCTTAACCCTAATTTCTTCGTTGATTAAATGTTCTTTATTAATAACATTCACCTCCCAAATTTATACAAAACAAAAGCGGATGGACACAATCCATCCGCATAGTTACATATAGCAACAATATTGACCTTACTACCTTTGGTGTAAGGTGAGAAGCGGATGGCTTCTGCTTAACACTAATACAATATAACATACTTTCTAATACATGTCAACTATATTTAATTATAAACTACTAATTTTTTTATCAATTTCTTCTTTAATCTTTGCAATAAAGTCTTCTACTGCAACTGCACCTAAATCTCCTTCTTTTCTTGAACGAACAGATACATTTTGAGCCTCAACTTCTTTATCTCCAAGTATTATCATATATGGTACTTTTTGAAGTTGTGCTTCTCTAATCTTATATCCAATCTTTTCATTTCTTAAATCTGTTTCTACTCTAATGCCAAATGACTTAAATCTTTCTTCAAGTTCTTTAGCATAATCATTTGCTCTATCTGTTACAGGAAGTATTTTAACTTGAACAGGTGCTAGCCATGTTGGGAACGCTCCAGCATAGTGTTCTAT
>JAOAFH010000034.1 GCA_026416355.1 Clostridiales bacterium
AAGTGGCCATGCCTTTCGTGTCTTCTGTTAAAATACATAGCATATTTGTAATTTATAAAATGCATTATTTTTGATATATCAGCACCATTGGCATCTATTACAAAATGGGCATGGTTATCCATAAGGCAATAGGCATATACCCTAAATTCAAATTGTTCTTGTGCTTTTTTCATGTAATCTAGGTATATTAGTTTATCTTTTTTGTCTTTGTAAAGGTCCACTTCTGCAATGCTACGCACCATAATATGATAAATTGAATCAAATGATTTTTCTCTTGCCACTCTTGGCATAAAAATACACCTCCGATTAGGTTTTTATTTCCTTGTATTATTTTCCCTAATTGGAGGTGTTTTTATGCATACTATATTAAGTTAATTTGATGTAAGAAAAAATAAGTAACCGTCCCTTTTGTTCAAAAAAAGGATGCACCTATTTTACAGGTACATCCTTTAATTCACTTGATATAATATTTTTTAGTTCCTCTAATCTCTCCTTAGATAGAGGTTCTAATCCTTCCAGGCGATATTTTATGCCCATTTCCTTATATTTATTTACTCCATGAACATGGTAAGGAAGCAGTTCTACCTTTTCAACATTAGGTATTGTATTGATAAAGTTAGCAAGAGTTCGTATATGTTCTTCCCCATCTGTTATGCCTGGCACAACAACATGTCTTATCCATAGCTTTGTGTTGTTTCTCTTTATTGCATCTAAGAATTCAAAAAATCCGTGTCTATCATAACCAGTTAGTTTTTTATGCTCTATGTCATCTAGATGCTTTACATCTAGTAATACCAAGTCAGTATATTTTAATATTTCATCATACATTCCTATTCCATATCCTGATGTATCAAGAGTAGTATGAATACCTTCCTCTTTACATCTTTTAAAGAATTCTATAACAAATTCAGGTTGGAGGAGGGGGTCTCCACCTGAAAGTGTTACACCACCACCTGAGTGTTTAAAATATATGCTATACCTTTTAACCTTTGACAAAAGCTCATCTACTGTTATTTCAAATCCACCATTTAAATCCCATGTATCTGGGTTGTGGCAATAGGCGCACCTTAACTTACACCCTTGCATAAAGACAACAACTCTAATACCTGGTCCATCTACTAGTCCCATTGTTTCTATGGAATGAACTCTTGCCTTTAACATACCCTACTCTCCTTTATTATACTCTTTCATGGAATGTTCTCTTTATAACATCAAGCTGTTGTTCCTTTGTAAGTCTTGTAAAGTTAACTGCATATCCTGAAACTCTTATTGTAAGTGTTGGATACTTTTCTGGATGTTCCATAGCATCCATAAGAGTTTCTCTATTTAGTACGTTAACATTTAGATGGTGTGCATTTTGTGCAAAATATCCATCCATTATAGCAACTAGGTTGTTTATTCTTTCATCTAGGTTCTTTCCAAGTGCATCTGGTAGGATTGAGAATGTGTTTGATACCCCGTCCATACAGCTTGTGTATGGTATCTTTGCAACTGAGTTAAGTGATGCAAGAGCACCTTGAATATCTCTACCATGCATTGGGTTTGCACCTGGTGCAAATGGTTCACCCTTCTTTCTACCATCTGGTGTTGAACCAGTCTTCTTACCATAAACAACGTTTGATGTTATTGTTAACACTGATAATGTGTGTATTGCATTTCTATAAGTTGCATGTTTCTTAAGCTTTTCAATGAACTTTTCAGCAAGTTCAACGGCAATTTGGTCAACTCTATCATCATCGTTACCGTACTTTGGATAGTCTCCTTCAACTTCAAAGTCAACAGCTATACCATCAACTCTAACTGGCTTAACCTTTGCATATTTTATAGCACTTAGTGAGTCTGCTGCAACTGAAAGACCTGCTATACCAAATGCCATTAGTCTTTCTACTTGTGTATCGTGTAGCGCTAATTGTAGTGATTCATATGCATACTTATCGTGCATATAGTGTATTATGTTCATAGTATTTACATATACACCTGCAAGCCATTCCATCATTGCATCAAATCTCTTCATTACGTCTTCATAATCTAGATATTCTCCTTCTGGAATATCCATCTTTGGTCCTATTTGCATTCCAAGCTTTTCATCTACACCACCATTTATTGAGTATAGTAGTGCCTTTGCTAGGTTTGCTCTAGCACCGAAGAATTGCATTTGCTTACCAACCTTCATAGCTGAAACACAGCAAGCTATTGCATAGTCATCCCCAAATATTGGTCTCATTACATCATCATTTTCGTATTGGATTGAGTCAGTCTTTATTGACATTTCAGCACAGAACTTCTTAAAGTTTTCTGGTAGCTTAGTTGACCATAGAACTGTCATGTTTGGTTCTGGTGCTGGTCCAAGATTTACTAGTGTGTGTAGGAATCTGAAGCTGTTCTTTGTAACAAGTGTTCTTCCATCTACACCCATACCACCAATTGCTTCAGTTATCCAAGTTGGGTCTCCTGCAAATAGGTCGTTGTAATCAGGAGTTCTAAGGTGTCTAGCAAGTCTTAGTTTCATAACAAATTGATCTATAAGCTCTTGTGCTTCAACTTCTGTAATAACACCATTTCTTAAGTCTCTTTCTATATATATATCAAGGAATGAACTTACTCTTCCTAGTGACATTGCAGCACCATTTTGTTGCTTTATTGCTGCAAGATATGCAAAGTAAACCCATTGAACTGCTTCTTTAGCATCCTTAGCTGGCTTTGATACATCATATCCATATGAAGCAGCCATTTTCTTTAATTCTTCAAGTGCTCTAATTTGTTCTGTTAATTCTTCTCTTAGTCTTATTGTTTCTTCCGTCATTGCCCCACCAAGATTTTTCTTGTCTTGTTGCTTTCTTTCTATTAGGTAATCTGCACCATAAAGTGCTAGTCTTCTGTAGTCACCTATAATTCTTCCTCTACCATATGCATCTGGAAGACCAGTTATAACACCTGATTTTCTAGCAAGCTTCATTTCATCTGTATATGCATCAAATACACCTTGATTGTGTGTCTTTCTATACTTTGTAAAAATATCAACTATTTCTTGATTTACTTTATATCCATAAGCTTCTGCAGCTTGAGTTGCCATTCTAATTCCGCCCCATGGGTTAACTATTCTCTTAAGTGGAGCATCTGTTTGGAAACCAACTATAACTTCATTTTCTTTGTCCATGTATCCTGGCTTGTATGCATTTATTTCTGATACAGTTTCTGTATCAACATCTATAACACCCTTTTTAATTTCTTCTATTATTAACTTTTTAGCTTCTTCCCATAGCTTGTTTGTTTTTTCTGAAGTAGGTGCTAAGAATGAAGCATCTCCTTCATATGGTGTGTAGTTCTTTTGTATAAAGTCCCTCACATCTATTTCTTCAGTCCAAAGACCTTCAACAAAACCATTCCATTCATTAAATTTCATTGTCATTACCTCCTCTATGTACAACCAACCTTCTTGAGTCTATTATATACCTTTTTACAATCTGTATCAATACCTTTTTTGCTTATTTTTCAATATTTTTTATCTGTTTTATTAATCTGTTATAGTACATTTTATCATCTGTTATATTGATAAAATATAGATAATATTGTCAAGTTTCTGACAATAATTATTATTGATTAATTTGCATTACACTTTGAATTTTAAACACAATGACACAAAACTTGCAAAATACTTATCAAAAATTAATTGTTTAAATATTGTTTAGAACCGATAACGTTAGCGCTATACTAAAATTTATTATTTCATTTTTTTACCTCGTATAATATGCAATACCATAACTGTATTATTTTTATTGTTTATACAATAAAATTAAAAACCTTTAAAATTGAATTTATCAACAATTTTAATTTTATTTTCAATACCTTTTTTAGGAGATATAAAGATATGGAAACTACCCATAATACATTTCCATTTATTTTGTCCTTTACATTAAGTTATATTGTTTTCTTAAGAATTGATAAAAGATATGAAGTATCAAAATTTATAAATTCAGTTATTAAAATTTCTCCAAAATGGAGAAGAACATTTATATTATGTCTAACATTTTTAGCAATACTACTTTTAGGTATTTTAGGAATATATGTAGTACCTATGTCTGCAACATTATATTTTTTGTTATCAGGTGCCATTTGGGGTCTTAGTACTAGACTAGCTATTAATATTAACGTATCTAATTGAAATTATTATAATAAGAATTTTATAAAAGGAGGTTACTATGTTTAAAACTGGTCTTTATTTACTTTTTATAACTTTTACTCAGTTAATTGCTGTTGTTGCGTCAGCCGATTACCTATTTTCTTATACTTCAAGTTCTGGAATACTAACTGATACACCAACTATAATTAAATTCATATTCTTAATTGAGTTTGTAATATCAATTTATCTAATTAAATTAGGATATGAAAAAGAAATGAAGGATTATTTTAATAATAATAAATAATTTATTATTTAAAATATCTTATATAAAATACATTATAAACAAGAGCCATAGCAATATCAACTAAAATATTGCGTATGACTCTCTTTATTAAAAATTCTTTACAATTTAATACCTAATAACCTTTTCATCAACATCCTTTATAGTTTTACATCCTGTCAAAATCATTGCAGATTTTAGTTCATTGGCAATCTTATCAATATAAGTTTTAACACCATCAACACCACCACCAAATGATGCTGTTACAAAAGGTCTTCCAATTAATACTGCATCAGCACCTAAGGCAATCATCTTCAACACATCTACTCCCTGTCTCTTATACACATCT
>JAOAFH010000079.1 GCA_026416355.1 Clostridiales bacterium
ATATCTGAATCTAGATGATGTAACATAAGCTAGCTTTAATCTATTATCTCTATACCAGTTTATCAAGGTTTGTTCTGTTTTACATATCAGTTTTGCAAATTCACCTATACTATAATACTTAATCATTATTACCTCTATATACAATAACAATATAACTTTTGTAAATTGTATATAAAATTATATAAAATTTTATAAAAATATTTTAACAGTTAATTTACCCCCTTTTGGCTCTCTTTGGATTAAAATATACTTCTATTACGTCTTTATCAAGACATCCTTCTACCAATGCCTTAAGCTTTTCATCAGTTATTTTTGTTTCTATATCAACTAAATCTATAACATAGGGTAGTCCACGAGATTTTTTAAATGTAATTGTATAAATTAGGCTTAGTATATCCTCTGCAAAACTTTCCTGTTCCTTTAAAAAGTCTACTCCTATTGCCTGTGGATCGTCTGAAAACCTTGCATAAAAGCTTTTTATACCACTATCTTTTTTACTTGTTTTAATGTCCTTTTTAAAATATAGATATTCTCCTTGATTTAGCATGTTAAAAAGAATTTCCCTATCATATACTACTTCATCATCTAAGACGCCTTCAGTTTTTAATATTTCACCAATATCCTTTGTTTTTACCTCTTCTGTCACACCAACAATTATTTTATTTTTTTCAATTGCACTTGTTTTTAACATGTCCCACTCATATGGACAATCAATTTTATAGTGCAAAAGTGAACCATCCATAAATATAATATTGGATTCACAATTATTGATAGCATCCATCGCTGCCTTTATCTCAAGTCTAGACATGCTTGATCTTCTTTTTATTGCATCCTCTTCCTGTGTCATGTTCTCCTCTAAAAGTGGTATATATACATCCTCGTATTCATATTTTTGACCTTTGGTAGATATTGCAACTGCTCTAATTAGCGAAAGATAATGTGGGTAAAGTCCTCCAAAATTGTTTATACTTCCATCAACAGCCACAACACCTCTATTGTTTGAAATTTTTGTTAACATTGCCTCATTTAGCTTGCAGGCCTCTTTTATATCTGCTATGTTATTTTTGGTAATATATTCTTTTACATATAATTTGTTTATTTCTTTAGTTTTACTTTTCAGTATATTATTTAAACTTGTAAGCTTTCGTTTTAACTCATCATGCATTTTATCACACTCCTTAAAATATTTTACATCAAATTCATAAGAATTAAAATAAGGGACAAAATAAAGGTAAGAGATTACCCTATTGTTAATTAAATTATTTTATTAAATTAATTAGAAATTTTTAATTAAATATGTTGACTTTTAATGGTAACTTTGTTATTATCTAATTAAGAAATGTCGAAGATTGTTGAAGGAGGGAATACATATGAAGTCAACAGGAGTAGTAAGAAGAGTAGACGAACTAGGAAGAGTAGTTATTCCAATCGAACTTAGAAGAACACTAGACATCGCTGAAAAAGATGCTCTTGAAATCTATGTAGATGGAGAAATGATCATCCTTAAGAAGTACCAACCAGCATGTATCTTCTGTGGAGATGCAAGAGACGTTGTTAACTTCAAGGGCAAGAACATTTGTAAAAACTGCTTAGCTGAAATAAAGGGTTGATTCTACTTTAGGATGCTAAAGTGCCACCCAAGTGAAATGTGAAGTGTGGAAAATTATTCCCTATCACATCTGACTTGGGTGGCACTCATTTTATTCCTCTATTGTAAACTTATATACCTCAGATTTTTTAAGTCCTCTTTCTTTTGCTACCTTCTTTATTGCATCTTTTTTACTTAGTCCCTCATCAATATATTTTTGTATATGCTCAGCTATATCAATATCTTGGAACTCCTGTCTTTTTTCCTCTTCAATTTCCTCTTTACTTTTACCTTCTAAAACTAAAACATATTCACCCTTTGGTTCTTTTTCTTCATAAATTTTTATTGCTTCAGATAAAGTGCATCTCGTTATTTCTTCATATCTTTTTGTTAGCTCTCTACAAAGTGCTATTTTTCTATCACCAAAATTTTCATATAAATCATTTAGAGTTTTTATAAGCCTATGTGGTGCCTCATAGAATATTATAGTTCTTGTTTCATTTTTTAAAAACTCTAATCTTTCTCTTCTTTGTTTGCTTTCTCTATTTAAAAACCCTTCAAATACAAACTTTTCTGTTGAAAGCCCTGACACAACTAGGGCATATAAGAATGCTGATGCGCCTGGAATATGTACGACATTAATATAGTTTTCAATAGCAAGTTTAACCAAATCCTCTCCAGGATCTGATACCCCCGGAGTTCCTGCATCGGTAACTAGTGCAACACTTTCACCCTTTAAAATTCTTTCTATTATCTTAGGGCCTGCCTCATATTTATTGTGTTCATGATAGCTAAGAAGAGGCTTTTTGATTTCAAAATGATTTAATAGCTTAAGGGTTTGTCTTGTATCCTCTGCTGCTATAAAATCCACTTCTTTTAAAGTATTTATTGCTCTAAATGTTATATCATCTAGGTTTCCTATAGGAGTTGCAACTAAATAAAGTGTACCAGTCATATTAACACCTTCCGTATATTTTTAGTATTTCTTCTGTATATGTTCCGTCTTCGTTATAAACATATAGTGGCTCTTCTACCCTTAAAAAATCTCCTCCACACTTTACAGCCTCAATTAAAACCATATTAGGTGCCTTATTAACCTTAGGATGTACAAACCTAATTCTCTTTGGTGTAAATTTATTATTATTTAAGGCAACTATTATGTCCTTTAGTCTCTCTGGCCTATGAATCATATAAAATCTTCCGCCACCCTTTAATAGCCTTGAGGCAGAGAAGCAAAGTTCATCTATGTTTATTAATAATTCATGTCTTGATATGGCCTTTGTATCTGCCATATTAAGTATTCCTGATTGCCCTTTTTTATATGGAGGATTAGATACTACAACATCAAAGGCATTTATACCAATATGATTATAACAATCTTTTATATCTCCTTCAAATATATTTATTATATCTCCTAATCCATTTAGTTCTACACTTCTTTTTGCCATTTCTGCAACTTCCCTTTGTATTTCAACACCTATAATCTCACGAGGCTCATATTTTCCATATACAAGAAGTGGTATTATACCTGTTCCTGTTCCTAGATCAACCACCCTATCCTTTTTTCTAACAGTTGCATAAGAAGATAAAAGCACTGCATCTATACCAAAACAAAACCAACTTGGATTTTGAATTATTTTAAGCCCCTTAAGCTCTAAATCATCTATTCTTTCACCTGACTTTAGCATATGTCCTCCCTACTTTACTTTTTCAATATAGTTCTTTAAATCCTGTTTCTCCATAAATCCAACGTGTGTTCTAAAGATATTAAATTCCTTATCTATTATAACAGTTGTAGGGATTCCTGTCACACCATAATATGCCGCTATCTTACCATCTTCATCTAATAAAGGCTTAATTGAATAATTTCTCTCTTTTAAAAAGTTATTAACTGTTGCCTTGTCTTCTCCTAAATTAACAAATAAAAATACAACACTACCATCATTTTTATATGCATCTACTGTTTGAATAAAACCAGGGAACTCTGCCCTACATGGTGGACACCAAGTTGCAAAAAAGTTTACTACAATTGTTTTGCCTTTAAAATTTGAAAGTTTTACTTCTTCACCATCTATATTTTTTAATGTAAAATCTATTGCTTTATTTTTATTTTCTGTTTGCTCTGTCTGTGTATTTAAATTGTTTGTTTCTTGCTTTGTTTGCTTAGATGAACACCCTGCTAAAAACAATATACTTATAACTAAAACAAATGAAACTATCCTTTTCATATTCATTAACCTCCTAAAATATTTGTTAATACATATAGCTTTCCTGTAAATAATAAAATACCAGTTAATATTAATAT
>JAOAFH010000103.1 GCA_026416355.1 Clostridiales bacterium
AAGAGTGGTAAAAAAAGAAGGAAATAATATTATTGCTGAAAAAGTAAAAACGTATTTTAATATTTCTGATGACTTATGGCGTGGAATTGGTCTAATAAAAAATAGTGGTCTCAAATTAAGGGAAGAGTTTCAAAAATATGATGCAGCAAAGAGATTTAATATAACAATAAAAAGTTCCAATAGTAATAGTGCTTGTAAATGCGGCGATGTAATAAAGGGGAAAATAGAACCAAATATGTGTCAACTTTTTGGTAGAGTATGTACTCCTGAAAACCCAGTAGGACCTTGTATGGTATCAAGTGAAGGCGCCTGTGCGGCACACTATAAATATTTAGTTTTCTGAGGTGGTTAAATGGATGATATAATTACTTTATCATATGGAAGTGGAGGTAAAAAAACATCTCTATTAATTGAAAATATAATACTTCCTGCACTTTCCTGTGATGAATTAAATAAATTATCAGATGGAGCGTTATTAGAGCTATCTTTAAATAAAATTGCCTTTTCAACCGATAGTTTTGTAGTAAGTCCTTATTTTTTCCCAGGAGGAGATATAGGGAAACTTGCTGTTTGTGGTACAGTAAATGACTTATCTGTAAGTGGTGCAAAACCAGAATATTTAAGCCTAAGTTTGATTATAGAAGAGGGTTTTAAAATTGAAGAGCTTAAAAAAATAATAAATTCAATACAAGAAACAGCCCAAAAATGTAATGTAAAAATAGTAACTGGTGATACTAAAGTTGTTGAAAAGGGAAAGGGAGACGGTATTTATATAAATACATCTGGTATAGGAAGAGTAATGCATGAATTTTTGGGAAAAGATAAAATAACAGAGGGAGATGCAGTTATAGTAACTGGATGCATAGGAGACCACGGAGCAGCAATTATGGCTTCAAGAAATAATTTGGTTGATGAATTTAATGTTAAATCTGACTGTGCACCTGTACATGAATTAGCACAATGTATATTACAATATGGTGATAAAGTAAAAATAATGCGAGACCCTACAAGAGGTGGCGTTGCGACAACTTTAAATGAATTTGTTGAGAATACAGAATTTTCAATAGAAATATTAGAGGAAAAAATACCTTTAAATATTGAGACAATTAATTTATGTGAAATATTGGGTATAGACCCACTCTATTCAGCAAATGAAGGAAAAATATTAGCAATTGTAGATAGTAGCATTGCAGAAAATGTAATAAATGATTTAAGAAAAATTGAACAAAGTAAGGATGCTGCTATAATAGGAAGGGTTACTAAAAACTTTCCATCTAAAGTTGTTTTACATACAAATCTTGGTGGAAGAAGAGTTCTTTCTAAATTAACAGGAGCTCAATTACCAAGAATATGTTAATGATACATAGGAGGTGCGTTTATGCAAGAATTTAAGTCAATTGAAATTAAAAAGGAGGAGATTGTTCCTATTGCAAAGAAGATGAGGGAAAATGGCCACAGACTGGTTATGATTCACGGTTACGTTGATAAAGAAGGTAAACATGTAGTCAATTATCAGTATGAAGTTGGAAACTGTATAGAATCATATACAGTTAAGGGTGAGGATACGTTACCTTCAATATCAGAAATTTATGATGTTTCAGCTTCTTGGCCAGAAGAAGAACTTTATGAATTAATGGGAGTTAAATTTGAAGGGTTAAAAATGAAGGGGAGATTATTCTTACCTGATACAATGCTTGAGGGACAAGGACATATTTTAGTAACTCCATTAGATGAATTAAGAAAGAAGACACTTAAGGAGGGGGAATAATGGGTTATACAATACCAATAGGACCATATCATCCATCATTAGAAGATCCTATTCACGCAAAGCTTTATACTGAAGGAGAAGTTATTAAGGATGCGGAAGTATTTATAGGCTATAATCATAGAGGTATCGAAAAGCTTGCAACTGAAAGAAATTTTATCCAAACATTAACTTTAGTAGAGAGAGTGTGTGGTATTTGTTCACATTCACATCCTTTTACTTATGCTATGGCAATTGAAAATATAGCACAGATGGAGGTTCCAAAGAGAGGTCAATATATAAGAGTAATAATGGCAGAATTAGAAAGATTACATTCGCACTATCTATGGATTGGTCTTGCATGCCACTTGATAGGATATGATTCATTATTTATGTATGTTTGGGACGCAAGAGAAAGGATAATGGATATATTAGAAGAAATATCAGGAAATAGAGTTAACTATGGAATGATTATAATAGGTGGTTCAAGAAGAGATATTGATGATGAAAAAAGAAAGAAAATATTAAATATGTTAGACGATTTAATTGAACCACATAATAGAATGAAGGATATATTCTTAAATGATAAAACTGCAGCTTTAAGAACAAAGGGAGTAGGAGTACTGCCAAAGGATGTAGCTGAAAGAATGGGTACAATAGGACCACATGCAAGAGCATCAGGTGTAAATGTGGATGTTAGAAAAGATGCACCATATTCTTGCTATGATGAATTTGACTTTAATGTTCCTGTTTTAAACGAAGGTGATGTATGGGCAAGAGTTGTTGTTAGAGTATTAGAGATTGAAGAAAGTATAAAAATAATTAAACAGGCACTTGAAAATTTACCAGAAGGTCCTATAAATTTAGGCAATAAGCTTCCAAAGGTACCAGCTGGAGAATTTACAGCAAGACACGAAGCACCAAGAGGTCAAGTAAGTTATTATGTTGTAACTGATGGAGGACAAACAAACTACAGAATAAGTATTCACGTTCCAACATTTAAAACTGCTCCAACTGTTCCATATATGCTAAAAGATAATACAATAGCGGATGCAGGACTAATTATAGCGTCAATAGACCCATGCTTCTCTTGCTTAGATAGGTAGTGATAATATGCATGAATTAGCAATAACAGAAGGAATTATTAAAATTGTTGAAAAGGAATCTGAAAAATATAATTTCAATAAGGTCAATGCAATAAAGATAGTAGTTGGGGAATTATCAGGTGTTTTTCCCCAACTAATACAAGATTACTTTGATATTGCAAGTAGAGGAACAATAGCAGAAGGAGCAGAGCTTATAGTAAGAAGAGTTGAGGCTAAAATAAAGTGTAATGATTGTGGATGTGAAGGAAAAGTTGAAAATCATAGATTAAGATGTAAAAATTGCGGAAGTTTAAATGTTAAAATTACATCTGGTAA
>JAOAFH010000152.1 GCA_026416355.1 Clostridiales bacterium
AGATGTGTATAAGAGACAGTTAGTATAGTGTATGCAGCAATTTATGGAAGCTTTAAAATTAAATCAAAAGGATATTTACATGGTGGAATAATAGGAACACTATATATGGTAGTTGTAGCAATGATTTCACTATTTATACAAAAAGGAAATATCAACTATAAAGGACTTTTAATTATGCTAATTATGGCATTGGTTATTGGAATATTTTCTGGTATGATAGGAATTCTTTTAGGAGATAGGCAATAAATTGCTTTTTACTCTTGAGTATAACAATTTATTGTGCTATAATCTATTAGGTGTAAAGCAAAAATAAAGGAGGAGTAGACATGAAGCATATCAAAACAATAAACATGGGTGCTCTAAAAGCAAGCATTGCTAAGCCAGGATGCAAAGAATGTGCAAATTCATGCCAATCAGCATGTAAGACTTCATGTACAGTTGCAAACCTAGAGTGCGAAAATAGATAAAACCTTTGGCAGTAACTTACGTTACTGCTTTTTAACTATTGAGAACAAGGAGGAAAATACTTTGAAAATACACAAATTTAAACAAATGGATATGAATATAGTAATAGATGTAAATAGCGGTGCAATACATGTTGTTGATGATATTGTTTATGATTTGGTTGATACATACAATGAAAAGAGCGTAGATGAAATAAATAATATTTTTGAAGGAAAGTATACAGTAGAAGAAATAAATGAAGCTATAAAAGAATTAAAAGAACTTGAAGAAAACGGAATGCTTAATACAGAAGATCCATATAAAAAAATGATAGTAAATGATAATGGACCATCATTTATAAAGGCTATGTGTTTAAATATAGCACATGATTGTAATTTAAAATGTAAATACTGCTTTGCTTCTGAGGGAGATTATAAGGGTGGTAAAAAATTAATGTCAGCTGAAGTAGGTAAAAAAGCAATAGATTTTGTAATTGAAAATGCTGGTCCAAGAAAAAATGTTGAAGTTGATTTATTTGGTGGAGAACCACTAATGAATTTTAAAGCAGTTAAGGAAATTGTTGATTATGCTAGACAAAGAGAGAAGGAAACAGGTAAGAATATTAGATTTACAATAACAACAAATGCTACTTTACTTAATGAAGAAATAATGAACTATATAGATGAAAATATGGGCAATGTTGTTTTAAGTATTGATGGAAGAAAAGAAGTAAACGATAGAATTAGAGTTAGGTATGATGGAACAGGTATCTATGATGATATTATGCCTAAGATAAAAGCGATGGTTGAAAAGAGACAAGCAGGAAAACAATATTATGTTAGAGGTACTTTTACAAGAGAAAATTTAGACTTTTATGATGATGTAATGTTATTAGCTGATGAAGGGTTTAAAGAAATATCAATAGAACCAGTTGTTTTAGAAGATAAACATCCTCTTTCACTAAGACAAGAAGATTTACCAACAATCTTTGAACAATATGATAAATTAGCTGATGAAATAGTAAAAAGAGAAAAAGAAGGTAAAGGATTTAAATTCTATCATTTTGCAATTGATGTAAATGGAGGACCATGTGTTTACAAAAGAATATCAGGATGTGGTGCTGGTTTTGAGTATGTAGCAGTTACTCCAGAAGGAGACATTTATCCTTGTCATCAATTTGTAGGAAATGAGGAATTTAAGCTAGGTGATATTTATAACGGAATAAATAAACATGAACTAATAAAAACATTTAAAAATGGACATATATATAATAAACCAAAATGTATGGAATGTTGGGCAAGATTTTATTGTTCAGGTGGCTGTCAAGCAAATAATTACAACTTTAACAAGGATATACATGTTCCATATGAATTAGGTTGTGAAATGATGAAGAAGAGGGTTGAATGTGCTATTGCTATAAAAGCAAAATTAATGGAGGAATAACAAATGATAAGAAATTATTATGAAAAACTTCCTAAGATAGCACAAAATGTTTTTGTTGCTGAATCTGCTGATATTATTGGAGATGTAGAAATAAAAGATGGAAGCAGTATATGGTATAGAGCAGTTTTAAGGGGAGATATAAATAAAATAACAATAGGAAAAAATGTAAATGTTCAAGATGGATGTGTTTTGCATTCTGATAAAGAATGTCCAACAATTATAGGTAATGATGTAACAATTGGACATAATGCAATTGTTCATGGTGCTACAGTAGGTAATAGATGCTTAATTGGTATGGGAGCAGTTATATTAAATGGAGCCAAAATAGGAGACGACTGTATTATAGCTGCGGGTTCAATTGTTACTCAGGGTAAAGAAATTCCTTCTAAAAGTTTAGTATTAGGAACACCAGCAAAAGTTTTAAGAGAACTAACAGATGAAGAAATTGAACATATAAAAAATTCTGCAACAAATTATAGAGAACTTGCTGAGGCTTATAAATAGTAAAGGACACTCCTTTACTATTTATAGGCATTTTTATAAGGATTACAATTATTTAATAAATATATGAAACAATAATAATTAAACAAATACTTTAATTTAAGACTTTTTAAAATACTTTTTACATAAATTTAGCAGGAATTATCAAAAATATATCGAATATATAAGAGGTGAGACTATGGTTACCTTAAACGATGTAAAGAGTAATCTTGAAATTAAGACATATATGGAGCAGGGAAACGTGTATTTAGGTTCAATGGGATTTACTGAACACAGCACAAGACATGCTTCGATTGTGTCTAAGATTGCTTCAGATATATTAAAAAATCTGGGATATTCAGAAAGAGAAGTAGAACTTGCAGCAATTGCAGGTTATTTACATGATATTGGTAATGTGGTAAGTAGACATGACCATGGACAAACAGGAGCAATATTATCAATGCGAATTTTAAAGGATATGGGAATGGAATTTAATGAAATTGCATTGATAGCTTCAGCAATAGGTAACCATGAAGAAGAATATGGACAGCCTGTAAATAATATTGCAGCTGCTCTGATAATTGCAGATAAGTCTGACGTTCATAGAGGGAGGGTGAGAAATAAGGAATTTGCAACATTTGATATACATGACAGAGTAAACTATGCGGCAGAAAAATCAGAAATACATGTTTTGAAAGATGAAAAGGCAATTCAATTAAACATAAAAATAAATACCGAAATATGTCCGGTAATGGAATATTTTGAAATATTTTTAGTCAGAATGATGATGTGTAGAAAGGCTGCTGCATTTTTAAACACAAAATTTCAATTGGTTATTAATGACGCAAGGCTTTTGTAACATGAAAGGGGGATTATAATGCAAACTAGAAGCAGAATTAAATTTTTAGTAGCAACATTGTTAATAGTTGTATTTGCGTACATATTTTCATCAGGACTAATTATAGGTGGTTATCAAGTAAAGTCACTTGGTTCAATAACTAAATTAGGACTTGACCTTAAAGGCGGAGTATATATTGAAGAGGAGATAGTAGATAAGAACTTATCAAAAGAAACAATTGATAGAACAAAGGAACTTATAGAGCTTAGAGTTAATGCTTTAGGTGTTAGTGAGTCTGTTGTTACAGTAACAGCACAAAATAGAATAAGAATTGAAATTCCTGGTGTTTATGATGCAGAAAACGCCTTAAATCAAATAGGTAAAACAGGAAAATTAACATTTAAGGGACCTAACAATGATGTAGTAATAACAGGAGAAGATGTTAAGGATGCATCAGTTGGAGTTGACCCAAAGACAAATCAACCAGTTGTTCAACTTAAATTAAATGAGTCAGGTACAAAGAAGTTTGCAGAAGCAACTCAAAAATATAAGGGACAAACAATATCAATTTATATGGATGAAGAGGTAGTATCTTCACCAGTTGTTAATGATGTAATAACATCAGGTGATGCTATTATTACAGGAAGTAAGGATATAGAAGAAGCAAAGAGACTAGCAGGTATAATTAAATCTGGTGCACTTCCAGTAAAGCTTCAACCTGCAACAGTTAAAACAATTGGACCTTCACTAGGAGCAGATGCGATTCCAACAAGCAAGAAGGCAGCAACAGTGGGAATTATATTAGTTATGATATTTATGGCACTTTACTATAGAATACCTGGTTTAATCGCAGATTTAGCATTAGCAGTTTATATAATGCTAACAATGTTAATATTTACAACAGCATTAAAGGCTACATTAACATTACCTGGTATAGCAGGACTTTTACTATCAGTAGGTATGGCTGTTGACGCAAACGTTCTTATATTTGAAAGAATAAAGGAAGAATTAAAGCTTGGAAAGTCACTTAAGAATGCATTAGAAGCAGGATTTAATAGAGCACTTCCTTCAATATTAGACTCAAATATAACAACACTAATAGCTGGTTTTGTTTTAATGTGGTTAGGCTCAGGACAGGTTAAAGGTTTTGCCCTTACCCTTGTAATAGGTGTTATTTGTTCAATGTTTACAGCAATTACTGTTACAAAATTCTTACTAAAGAGCTTTGTTAATTCAAATTGGATTAAGAACAGCAAAATGTACGGTGCATAAGGGGAGGGATATAAATGCTTAGAGTTATAGAAAAAACAAAAATATGGTTTGCTATATCACTGACAGTAATAATTATTGGTATGGCAGCATGGGCAGTAAAGGGCCTTAATTTAGGAATTGATTTTAAAGGTGGTACTGTAATAAATATAAAGATGGAAAACGAGCCTTCAAATGATGTTCTAGAAGAAATAAGAAAAATATCAGCTAAATATGATCAATCAGCACAAGTGCAAAAGGTTGGACAAGATGAAGTTACAATAAGAGGTAATGCAATAACTGATCAACAAATACCTCAATTATATAAAGAAATTAAAACAAAGTATAACTTAAAGGATGAAAGTCCAAGATCAACAGATAGAATTGGACCAAGTGTTGGTAAAGAACTAAGAAGAAATGCTATTTATTCATCAGTTGTAGCAGTGATATTAATGCTAATATATATAACTTTAAGATTTGAATTTAAATTTGGTGTTGCAGCTGTTATAGCTCTAGTACATGACGTTTTAGTTACAATTACAGTTTTTGTCTTACTACAAATTCCTGTTAACAGTAGTTTCATAGCTGCAATTTTAACAGTTTTAGGTTACTCAATTAACGACACAATAGTTGTGTTTGATAGAATAAGAGAAAATAAAAAGCTTGGTAAATTCTCAAATCTTAAGGATTTAGTTGATGGAAGTATTACACAATCATTAACAAGATCAATAAATACTGTATTAACAACATTATTTACAATAACAGCAATTTACGTACTAGGAGTTTCATCAATTAAGGAGTTTGCACTTCCACTAATTGTTGGTATTATAAGTGGTACTTATTCTTCAATATTTATAGCCAGCCCAATATGGTATTTATGGACTAAAAAGAAAACAGCATAATTATTAAAAAATAGTCAGGTTTGCCTGGCTATTTTTTTGTATTTTCCCATTGCATAACTTCTATAACTCAATTATAATATATATGTTTCAAATATATTAAGGGGAACAAAGGATATGAAGAAGTGGGTTATAAATAAGTTAGAGCAATTAAATCAAAATCTTCATAGCAACAGAATAATCAATGCATTGCTTATCTCTAGGGGTATTAATACTTTAAAGGATGCTAATTATTTTTTAAACCCTAGTTTAGATAAGCTTTTAAATCCATTTCTTTTAAAGGACATGGATAAGGCCATAGAAAGAATTGATTTAGCAATTAAAAGAAGAGAGAAAATAGTAATATACGGAGATTACGATGTTGATGGTATAACAAGCACTTCAATTCTTTATAGAGCCTTTAAAAAACTAGGAGTTGATGTATCTTTTTATATTCCAGATAGATTAAATGAAGGTTATGGAATAAATAAAGAAGCTATAGATTACATAAAGGAATTAGCTACTGATTTAATAATAACAGTTGATTGTGGTATTACAGCCGTTGAGGAAGTCGAGTATGCTAAATCATTAGGAATGGATATAATTGTTACCGATCACCATGAATGTAAGGATGTAATACCAGATACAATTGTAATAAATCCCAAAAGACATGATTGTACATATGAGAATAAAAATCTTGCAGGTTGTGGTGTAGCATTCAAAGTGGTGCAAGCTCTTTGGATGAAGTACAACTTAAATGGATATGAGGATTTTTTAGATTTGTGTGCAATAGGAACAATTGCAGATATTGTTGAAATAACAGGAGAAAATAGAGTAATTGTTAGCAATGGTATAAAAAAATTACAAAAAACTGAAAAAAGTGGTATAAAAGCTTTGAAGGCAGTTGCTGGAATAGAACAGGTAACTTCTTATGGTATAGCATTTCAAATTGCGCCTAGAATAAATGCTGTTGGTAGATTAAGCGATGCTAGGATTGCAGTTGAATTGTTTATTACCACTGATGAAGATAAAGCTATGCAAATAGCAAAATATCTTGATCAAGAAAATAGATCAAGACAGAAAATAGAAGAAGAAATATTAAATGAAGCATTAATAATGATACAAAATGACTATGATTTAACTAAGGATAGAGTAATTATTTTGTCATCACCTTATTGGCATGTTGGTGTAGTAGGTATAGTGTCATCAAGATTAGTTGAGCGCTTTCATAGACCTACAATTCTTTTATGTGAAGAAAAGGATGGACTTTGTAGAGGCTCAGGTAGAAGCATAGAAGGTTTTAATCTGTTTGAAAATCTACTACAATGTGATGATATTCTTGTTAAATTTGGTGGTCATGAATTAGCTGCAGGCCTGACTATTGAAAAAGAAAAGATAACTGAGTTAAGGCAAAGGTTAAATAAATTAGCTCAAAACTCAGAAATTGAATCATTCTTACAAAAATTACACATAGACATTGAAATGACCAATGATGATGTAACGTTTGAAACAGCAGAAACAATAAAAAAATTAGAACCTTTTGGTTTTGGCAATCCTGCGCCACTTTTTTACATGGAAAATTTAAAAGTATTATCGAAAAGGACAGTAGGAAGTAACAATAAACATTTAAAACTATTGTTAGATAAAGATAATAGAACATATGATGGTATATATTTTAATGGCAGCGAAGAATTAAATGACAAAAATTGGGAAAATATTGATGTGGTATTTAATCTAGATATTAATGAATGGAATAATAATAGAAATTTGCAATTGATGATAAAGGCAGTTAGACCACACTTTAGATGGTTTAATGATTATTTAAAAAGCAATTATTATAGATGTTTAAAATTTATTGATAACAATAATATTGAAAAGGCAGATTTTAATAAAATTAAATTTATAAAAAAAGATGAAAATTTTTTAAAGGAGTTTGTTTATTTTAAAAAGGGATATATTCTTGTTTCTTCAAAAAAATCATTGGATGAACTTAGTTACTTTATGGATTTTTATAAAATCAGTTTAACAAAAAATGATGGTTTTGAATCACAAATAATTATATGTCCACAGGTTGAAGAAATAGATTTTATGGCTAGTGAAGTTTTAATATATGACTTTTTACCAGGAGAGTATGAGTATAAAATTGTTAGTGAAAAATCAAAAACAGTATATAATTTTGTTGATGACAACACACTAAATTTAATTGATGAATTCTACCAAGAAATATCAATTGATAAAGAAGTATTAATTAATTTTTATAAAGAACTAATGCATAATAATATTATTGGAACAATTGAAGAAATGGCATTAAAATATAAATTGAACCCATATCAAATGTTTAAACTAATAATGTACATGAAAAACAAAGGGTGGGTAAGTGTATTTATTAAAAATGATATCTTAAAAATTGTTAAAAACAATAATTTAGATATGCAAGAGATGAGTGACCTAAGATTAAATGAGCAAAAATATCATAACTTAAAACAAGTATTAAAAAACCACTTTTGGGAGGTATAAAAAATGAATTTATATGAAAAAATAAGAATAATAGAAGATTTTCCAAAGAAAGGCATTAGTTTCAAGGATGTAACAACACTATTAAAAGATGGAGAAGCATTTAAATATTCAGTTGATAAAATGATAGAATATGCAAAGGATAAAAATGTTGATATAGTTGTTGGACCAGAGGCAAGAGGATTTGTTTTTGGAACACCTGTTGCTTATGGACTAGGAGTTGGTTTTGTTCCAGTCAGAAAGCCAAGAAAACTTCCAGCAGATACATTAAAGTATGAATATGATCTAGAGTATGGAAGTGACTGTTTAGAAATTCATAAGGACGCAATTAAACCAGGACAAAGGGTTTTAATAGTTGACGATTTACTTGCTACAGGTGGAACAATAGCATCAGTTGCTAACTTAGTAGAACAATTAGGTGGAGAAGTTGCAGGAATGTGCTTCTTAATTGAGCTTACTGGATTAAACGGTAGAGAAAAATTATCAAAATATAATGTAGAATCTATACTAAAATATGAGTTTTAATGTCGAAAAAAATTGCAAAGCTCAGATTAATAATATATAATATAAATTAAACATATATGGCTGGTATAATTACCAGCCATATATTCTAAATAAAAGAAAAGAGGGCGACTATGCTGGATATTATTCTAGATAAAATTAACAAACAAAAACTAGACGTTGATATAAATTTAATAAAGAAGGCCTACGAGCTTGCAGAAAATGCTCATAAAGACCAGTTTAGAGAATCAGGTGAACCGTATTTGGTTCATCCAGTTGAGGTAGCACTCATTATTATAGAGCTTGGTCTAGATACAGATACCATTTGTGCTGCTCTACTGCATGATGTTGTAGAAGATACAAATTATACATATGAAGATGTTAAAAACATGTTTAATGAACAAGTTGCTTTTTTGGTTGAAGGTGTTACAAAGCTGGGCAAAATTGAGTATAAGTCAAAAGAGGAACAACAGGCAGAAAATATAAGAAAAATGCTTATTGCTATGGCTAATGATGTTAGAGTAATTCTAATAAAGTTAGCAGATAGATTACATAATATGAGAACTTTAAAGTATGTTCCACCAAATAAACAAAAAGAAAAGGCACAAGAGACATTAGATGTTTATGCTCCTCTTGCACATAGACTAGGTATATCTAAGATAAAATGGGAACTTGAGGATTTATGTTTAAGATACTTAAAACCTGAGGATTACTATGACCTAGTAAATAAAGTACAAAAGAAGAGAGTGGAACGTGAAAAAGAGCTTACAGAGATTATAAGTATTCTGCAAGATAAACTATCAAAATCAGGAATAGTGGCAGACATTGAGGGTAGGCCAAAACATTTTTATAGCATTTATAGAAAAATGGTTTACAAAAATAAAACATTTGATCAAATATTTGATTTATTAGCTGTAAGAGTGATTGTAGATACTGTAAGAGATTGTTATGCTGCACTTGGTATAGTCCACACTTTGTGGAAACCAATACCAGGAAGGTTTAAAGATTATATAGCAATGCCAAAACCTAATATGTATCAGTCACTTCATACAACAGTTATAGGTCCTGCAGGTCAACCTTTTGAAATACAAATAAGAACTTGGGAAATGCACAGAACAGCTGAATATGGTATTGCAGCCCACTGGAAATATAAAGAGGGAATAAGCGAAGATGAAATAGGAGATAGATTAAAATGGCTTAGGGAAATAATAGAGTATCAAAAACAAACAACTGATGCAAAAGAATTTATGGAAACAGTAAAAATTGATTTATTTTCTGATGAAGTGTTTGTGTTTACTCCAAAAGGTACAGTTATTGACCTACCAGTTGATTCAACTCCTATTGATTTTGCATATAGAATACATACAGATGTTGGCAACAAATGTGTTGGTGCAAAAGTTAATGGGAAAATGGTTCCATTAGATTATAAGTTAAAAACAGGTGATATTGTTGAAATAATTACATCAAGTACTACTAAAGGGCCAAGTAGAGATTGGCTTAATATAGCCAAAAGCTCACAGGCTAAAAATAAAATAAAACAATATTTCAAGAAAATATATAAAGAAGAAAATATCGAAAAAGGAAAAGAGCTTATAGAAAAAGAACTTAGAAGACAAAAAATATCGTATTCTGAAGCGATGAAATCAGAAAAGATTGAATTAATTCTAAAACGATTTAATTATTCCCAGGCAGATGATTTATATGCAACAATAGGAAGTGGTGCATTATCTGCTTCTATGGTTGTTGGAAAACTGAAAGAAGAAATATTTAAAGAAGAACCAAAACAACAGCAACCAATTATAGAGACAAAAAAGGATAATAGACAAGAAAAAAGAAGAGAACATTCTAAGCCAGGTATTGAAGTAAAAGGTGAAAAGGATTTATTGGTTAGGTTTGCAAAATGCTGTAACCCAGTTCCAGGTGATGACATAGTTGGTTTTATAACTAAGGGTAGAGGAGTTTCAGTTCACAGAAGTGACTGTACTAATTTTGCACACTTAGCAGAAGTAGAACCAGAAAGAGTTATAGATGTAAAATGGACAGGAGAACACACAGCTTCATTTATAGCAGATATACAAATAGAAGCTACTGATAGAACAGGTCTTTTAGCAGATATTACATCAACTATTGTAAATGCAAAAGTTGCTGTTAAGGCTATAAATGCAAGGACAAGTAAGAAAAATACTGCAACAATTCAGTTATCTATTGAGGTAGCAAATACTGATCAGCTACAAAAGATAATGAGGGAATTTAGAAAGCTTCAAGGCGTATTAGATGTTTATAGAAATAGAAACTAGAGGTGATTATATGAGAGCAGTTGTTCAAAGGGTAAATAGGGCACAAGTTGTTGTTGAAGGAGAAACAATTGGTAAGATAGGTAATGGTATATTGTTATTACTAGGTGTTGAAGATGCAGATACAGATGAAGATATAAAGTATTTAGCAGATAAAGTTTGTAATTTAAGAATTTTTGATGATAGTGAAGGAAAAATGAACCTATCATTGGTTGATGTAAAAGGAGAACTATTAGTTGTCTCCCAATTTACATTGTATGGTGATTGCAGAAAGGGCAGAAGACCAAACTATATGATGGCTGCTAAGCCTGATTATGCAGAAAGTATGTATTTGAAATTTGTTGAAGAATGTAAGAAATATGTTGATAACGTTGCAACAGGTCAATTCCAAGCCTATATGAAGGTTGAGCTTGAAAATGATGGGCCTGTGACATTAATACTTGACAGCAAGAAAAATTTCTAGAGGTGAACAAAATGATAGTAAAAACATATGAATTAGGATATTTTCAAACAAACTGTTATTTAGTAATAGATGAAGAAACAAATGAAGCATTTTGCCTAGATCCAGGTGGAGATGCTTATGAAATTATTGAAGACTTAAAATCAATGAATATAAAGTTAAAATATATAATACTAACACACGGTCATGGAGATCATATAGCTGGTGTATATAAATTAAAAGAGGAAACAGGCGCAGAGGTTTTAGCTCATAAGGGTGATGAATATTTAATAAAAGGTGGGACGATTGAGTTAATACCGATATTTGCCAATATGAAGTTGTTTGATGTTGATAGATATGTTAAACAAGACGATATACTTGAAGTTGGAAATTTGAAATTAAAAGTACTAGAAACTCCAGGACATACACCAGGTGGGATATCA
>JAOAFH010000052.1 GCA_026416355.1 Clostridiales bacterium
ATCCAATGCATTGGGAATTAATACCTATTGGCCATTTAAGATATCCATTCCATCTTGTATCTTAACAAAGTGCCATGGTAGAGGGACCAATACTGCCAATTTTTAAATAACAGCCAATATCTCCAGGCTTTTTTGCAAATATTTCTCTTTGGAAAAAGCTTCTTCTTTCGCAAAAATCGTGTATTGTATTTCCGTATAAATATAAAGGTCTGTTAAGTGGGTCAAGCTCAATTTCTCTGCCTTCTAAAAGATTAAGTAGAAGTGAAGCCATCCAGTTTCCAGATACAGGGCATCCAGGCATTTTAATTATTTTTTTAGAGACTATATCACTTAGTGGTTTTGATTCAGACTCATTTGGTGGTGCAGCTGTAATTCCTCCAAAACATGAACAAGTACCAGCAGAAATTATATAACTAGCATTTTCAGAAGCCAATTTTACTGCTTCAAGTGCAGTTATATATCTGTTGTCATAATAACCAATGATGTTATATCTGCCGTTTTCTCTAGTGGATATAGCACCTTCAACAACAAGAATATAGTTACCTTCTTGGATTGTTTTGAAAAATGACTCCATGGCTTTTGTACCAAATGGTAACATTTCACTGTTGCTATATGTTATGTTTATCCTTTGTTTTAAAAATTCAAATGAGGGATTTTGGCTGTTTAAAAAAGAGATTATGTTACCAGAACAACCATTTGTTTCAAGCCAAATAAGATTCATACTAACTACTCCTTTAAATTTTCAATCTATTAGAGTTTATGAAACAATAAATATAAATAGTATATTCATGAATACTAAATTTGTTATGAGAAAAAATAATCATAGGAAGGAGTGATACAATGGATGCAATTTTTAAAAGAAGAAGTATAAGAAAATATGAAGATAGGGCGGTAGAAAAGGAAAAAATAGATGAGCTTTTACATGCAGCTATGGCAGCACCATCTGCTGGTAATGAACAACCTTGGCATTACATAATATTAGATGACAGAAATATATTAAATAATATTGCTTCAACTCATCCCCATGCAGCAATGCTTAAAGAAGCACCTGTTGCAATATTGGTTTGTGCAGACTTAACTAAGGAAAAGTATGAAGGATTTTGGGTACAGGATTTATCGGCATCAACACAAAATATATTACTAGAGGCAGTTAGTCTAGGACTTGGAACAGTATGGATTGGTGTATATCCAAATGAAACTAGAGTAAACGAAATAGTAAAGATGTTTTCACTTCCACAAAATATAATTCCATTTTCAATAGTTGCAGTTGGATATCCTGCAGAATTTAAAGATGAAGCAGATAGATATGATGCATCAAGGGTTCACTATAACAAATGGTAAAAATTATTTGCCATAGGGAGTGTGTTATTATTATAGCAAACTACCTATGGCAATTTTTCTTATATACATAAAATATTTGTTTACATTATTAAATTAAGATAATATAATATAACATAGATACCTAATGTGGGTATAATATGGAGGTGTTAAAATGGAAATAAAGATTTCTCAAGCAGCAGCTGAGGAGCTAAAGAAAAAACTAGAGGGAAAAGGAGAAACAACTGGAGTCAGAGTTTACATTGCAGGTGTTGGCTGAGGTGGCCCAAGTTTTGGTTTAGCTCTGGATGAGCCTAAGAAAACAGATAATGTTTATGAGGTTGAAGGTGTAAAGGTACTATTTGATAAGGAAATGGCTAGATACACCAAAGGATTTTTAATAGATTATAGGAACTCCTTCTTTGGGAAGAGGTTTGTTGTAGAACAATTATATTCAAGAGGCGGTTGTTCATGTTAATGGGATGTAAATTCACATCCCATTAATTTTTTTGTTGACTTATGACGATAATATATATAATATTAAGTGTACCAATTTATACGAGGTGATGTTATGAAGGAAATAGTAATAACCCAAAATGAAGCAGGACAAAGATTAGATAAATTTTTGAGAAAATATTTAAAGGAAATGTCATTAAGTGCAATTTATAAGTCAATTAGAAAAGGTCAAATTAAGGTTAATAATAAAAAGCAAAGTGAAAAGTACATATTGAATGAAGGGGATTTATTAAAGTTTTATTTTGAAATTGATGAACCAAAGAAAAAAGAAAATAAAGCATTTTTAGAAGTTGATTATGATTTAAAGGTCGCATATGAAGATGAAAATATATTAGTTGTAGAGAAAAGACCAGATATATTGGTTCATCCTGATGAAGGAAATGAAATAACGTTAACAGATGCAGTTTGGGCTTATCTTTTTGATAAGGGAGAATATAATCCTGAGATTGAAAAGACTTTTGCACCATCACCATGTAATAGACTAGATAGAAATACAGAAGGTTTAGTTATTTTTGCAAAAACATATGATGCGTTGAAACAAATGAATGAGGCTATAAGAGAAGGTGAAGTACAAAAGATATATACTGCACTTGTTAAGGGAAAAATAAAAGAAGGAGAATATATAGACTATATTTCTAAAAATCCTAATACCAACAAAGTAGTTGTTTCAAAAACAAAAATAAGGGATTCAAAGGAGATAATAACAAAAATTTTAGATGTAGATTCTGTTGGAATTGCTTCAGTTGTAGAAATAGATTTAGTTACAGGACGCAGCCATCAAATAAGGGCACATTTAGCTTATTTAGGCAACCCTATTGTTGGTGATCCAAAGTATGGAGACAGAAAACTAAACAGCTTCTATTTTAATAAATATGGATTAAATCATCAATTACTAGTTGCAAATAAAATTATATTTAAAAACGTGGGTGGTAATTTGAGTTATCTTCAAGATAAAGTTGTATCAATGAATTTACCTCCATTATTTAAGAAAATAAAGAATGATTTATTTAAGTTCTAGAAAATAAAGATATAAATAAAAATGGGACTGTTGTTTAACAGTTCCATTTTTTAAATATTTGCATGCTATACAATAAATATTTTATTTTATATAATAATTAAAGTAGATAGAATAAATGGTGGGTGATTTGGTGAATACTTTTGGAATAAGTGAAAAATTATTAGAAGATATTATAAATATAATTTCAAATGAAAAGGATATTATAAAAGCCTCTATATTTGGCTCAAGAGCAAGAGGTGATTTTAGAAAAAATTCTGATATTGATATATGTATATATGGGGATTTAGATAGCATTAAATTTAATTTGTTAATAGATAAATTTAATGAACTTAATACTCCGCTTGATTTTGATATAATTAATTTTGAAAAAATAAAAAAAGATGAATTAAAAAATAATATTATAAAATATGGAGTGATTATATATGAGAGAAAGAATATATGAGAAATTTAAGGATTATGAAAAAGCTGTTAATAGATTGCTTGAGGCATTAAGGATAGATGATATAAATGATGTTATTATTGATGGTATTATTCAAAGGTTTGAGTTTACATTTGAATTGAGTTGGAAGTTGATGAAGGAATATATAGAACATGAAGGTATAGAAGTTAATAGCCCGAGAAGCACCATTAAAGAAGCTTATTCTATGGGGATTATAGAAGAGGGAGAGAAATGGATTAGTATGTTAACAGACAGAAATAAAACGTCTCATATTTATGATGAAGAGGATTCAAGACAAGTTTATATAAATATAAAGGATATATATATTTATGAATTTATTGATTTAATGGATAAATTTAAAAATAATTATTTAAATAACATAAATTAATAAGATAAAAAGCAGGCATTTAGATTTATATTGCCTGCTTTTTTCATATAATTAAATATAATTATTTTAAGGTGATAGTATGAGTAAAAAATTAGTTAGGATAGTATTTGTTTTGCTTATTATATATATTTCGTATAATAACTATTTAAATTTGGCAGCAAGAATGGTCTTGACTAATAAAATAGATAAAATAAAAGAAAATCAGCTAAAGACAATTCAATATCGTGTAGTTACTGAAAGCTTTAGTTTAAGTCAAGGTAAGTTTATAAAAAAGCAGGATATTTATTATATTTATCCATATAAGCTTAGAATTGATACTATTTCTGAAAATAAAACTGTAGAAATTTATAATGTGGAAAAGCATTACTACTATGATGATATTACAAATAAGGTAAGAGTAAAAGAAGCATTTCCACCTAAGGAACCATATGTTTTAGAAATTATGAAAAAGGTTTCGGATGTATTAAACAGCGGTAAGTATGAGTTTTTTGGTTATGAGGAAAGGGACAATTTAAAGATAGAAGTGTTGGGTATTAAAAACAAGATAGATGGTAACAGTTACATGCATAAGATATGGATAGCAGATATTAATGGAAAAATACTTCCTATAAGAGAGGAATATTTTATAAATGGACAGGTTGTTGAAAAAAGTGAATATACATATGAAAAAATAAATCTAACAATCGACAATAATGTATTTGAACCATCAAGTTTATCTGCAAGCGAAATAATAGACGATGGATATTTGGCAAAACATATAGATACAATAGAAGAAGCTAAAAAATATTTGGATTTTACACCTAAATTACCAATAGATATTATTCCTTCATATATATCAGTTACGCCTCCTAGTAAAAACCCATCTTTGACATTGGTATATATAAATAATAACAAAAGAATAATATTAAATGAATGGAGAGGTAAATTAGACTTTATTCCTAACGCTAAATTTGGTAATATAAATGCTGTCGAGATATTAGATGTTGATAAGGTAACTATAAAGTGGAATCAGGATGGTATAGTCTTTGAAATTCTATCAGACAAAGAAAATATCAATGAATTAATAAATTTAGCAGAGATGATTACAAAAGAAAAATATGTAAAAGAGGAGATGCAAAATGAATAGATTAATTTTTAAAACTACAAAAGAAAATGTAGGAGTAAAAATTTCAAACTATCTAAAATATGAAAAAAAACTATCTACAAGGCTTATTAGAAAGCTTTCAAGAAATGGTAAAATATTAGTTAATGGTAAAGCAGTAAAAATGGATTATTTAATTGAGTTAAATGATGAAATAGAAGTTTATATTGATACTCAGGATACACAGGATATTTTACCTGAGGATATACCAATATCAGTTGTATATGAGGATACAGATATACTTGTTGTAAATAAGCCGCCTTTTATGGTAGTCCATCCAACTAAAGGACATCCAACAGGGACATTATCAAATGGAGTTATGAATTACTTTAAAAATACAAATCAAAATGCAATAGTTAGGCTTGTAAATAGGTTAGATAGAGATACATCAGGGCTAGTTATTATTGCTAAAAGTCAATTTGCTCATCAGCAAATGGCTATAAAAATGGAAAATAATGAGGTTGAAAAGTATTATATTGCAATAGTAGAGGGTAAACTAGAAGGCAAAGGAACTATTGATTTACCAATAGATAGACCATCACCAGAATCTATTAAAAGGCAGGTTATGGAAGGTGGTCAAAGGGCAGTAACTCACTATGAAGTTTTAAAATCATCAAATTATATGAGTGTTATATTAATTAGATTAGAAACAGGAAAAACACATCAAATTAGAGTTCATTTTAGTCATATAGGACATCCACTTGTTGGAGATACTTTGTATGGTAAAGAAAGTGATTTGATAAACAGACAGGCATTGCATGCATATAAATTAAAGTTTAAATCTATAAGAGATGATAAATCAATTGAAATTATAGCAGATATACCTGAAGATATACAAAGTTTGATAAATAATATCGAAAATTGATGTATATTGTATATATTTTTTTATTGAATTAATACAAATTGTATAGTATAATTATAGTAGGGTAGGAAGAGCGAGATGCGCGTTGAGAAAAAGTGGCCGAGCCGCTTGCACTCGCTCTTCTTTTTATTTTTATTTAACTCTACTTCTATTTCTTATAAATGTTCCTAAATAAACAGTTAGAGGTATAGCTATAAGATGTAGAATAATCCAATAAGTCCAACCCATTCTTGGTACGTACATATTAATTCTCCTTTCTATTCAATTCCTTTATTTCTTCTCATTGATGAGCCCCAATATAAAAGTAGAGGTATAGCTATAATATGTAGTAATAGCCACCAACCCCAACCTATGTTTGGAGTTAAATTGGTCATTGTAACACCTCCATTATCATTAATCTATTAGTATTTTTAACTAAAAATAAAAGTTTATGCATAAAAAAAGCTTCATTAAGAAGCTTATTTATCTGTAAATATAAAAATAATAAAATAAATCGCGTAGCTTATTATAATAAACAATTGTATAGGTAGCATTTTTACAACAATTTTTCCTATGAAAAATACTATAAAAAATATTAATATAGGGGTAATGATGTTTTTAAATACATTAAATTTAAAGTTTCTTAGCGTTTGTCGTATATAAATTGTATTTAGTATTGCACCTATTAAAGCTGAAATAGCAAAATTAATTGCATATCCCATGATATTAATAGACGGAATAGCCATAAATATATAAATAATAGTTATATCTATTAATGAAACAATAATTGAATTAATTAGAAGTTCAAATTGTTTTCCAAGTCCATTTAAAAAGGAAAATGATATTACTTCATAATAAACTATTGGGATTCCAAAGGCTAAAGAGTAAATAATTGCTCCAATTGAGGAATCTTTGTATATCATATTTGCTATCTGATTAGACCCATTAAGCAATATTGCCATTGTTGAAAAGGCGACAGCCATTGTGAATTTTATTGTTGTGTTTATTCTGTAATTTAATAGCTTAAAGTTTTTAAAGGCCATTCCTTCAGAAAGTGAAGGAATTAGAACTATACTAACTGATGAAAGTACAATTGCTGGGAAAAATACAATATTCATAGCCATTCCTTGAAGTTTTCCAAGTAGGGAGATTGATTCTTCATATGGAATTCCTGCTACACCTAGTCTTTTGGGTATTAATATAGCAATTATTGAACTAAATATAGTTGTTAATATGCCATTTATAGCAAGAGGAATTGAAAGCTTTAATAAATTAAACAACAATTGAATACTATTATCAGAACTTCCTTGTGGAGGATTTTTAAGTCTAAATCTAATAAAACATATGTATAACAGTATTAAACTTGACAGTTCACCAATTGACAATGAAATAAAAGCCGCAGCTGATTTTATGTTTATGTCGTAACCATAAAAAATTCTTATTAATAAGTATATACTTAAAATACGTATCGCTTTTTCAACTACATCAATAAGTGCAGGTTCAATTACCTTTTGATATCCATAGAAAAATCCTTTAAAAATTGATGAAATAGAAACTATAATAAGAGCAGGACAAAAACATAAAATGCTAAGTAAAGTACGTTCATCATTCAAAATATTATTGGATATAAATTTTGATAGTAGTATAAGCATTGATGTTATAAAAATTGACCAAATGATTTCAAAAATACAAGCGACTTTAATTGTTTTGTAGATTTCTTTTGTTTTACCAAGGGCCTTTTTTTCAGCAGCAATTTTTGATATTGAAACAGTTACCCCGCCACCTGTAAAAAATAAAAATAGAGTATAAAGTGGCGCTACCAACTGATAAAGACCAACACCCCTAGCACCAATTTCACGAGATAAAATAACTGTAAATATAAATGCTAAAGCCCCTGTTAGTATGTTTGATATGGTAAGTAATAAAGTATTTATAAAGAACTTAGAACGCATACAACACTCCTAATTACTTATTTACATATAATAATATGGTTGTATGCGTAAAAATATGAAAAGCAAATGCCACCTAATTTTTTAGGTGGCATTTGTACCGAATTTATTATTTTAGATTTTCTGGATTTAATCCTTCTAATTCAGGAAGAACAAATCTTCCATCTTTTCTTATTAGAACATCATCAAAGTAGATTTCTCCACCGCCGTATTCAGGAGTTTGGATGTAAACTAAATCCCAGTGAATTGCTGATTTATTTCCATTGAAGGCATCATCGTATGAGCTACCTGGTGTAAAGTGGATTGAACCAACAATCTTTTCATCAAATAGTGTATCCTTCATTGGTTTTACTATATATGGATTTACACCTATTGCAAATTCACCAACGTATCTAGCACCTTCGTCTGTATCGAATACTTTGTTTATTCTTTCTGTATCATTTGCAGTAGCATTTACTATCTTTCCGTCTTTAAACTCTAGTCTAATGTTTTCGTAAGTAAATCCTTGGTATTCTGCTGGAGTGTTATATGTAATATATCCGTTAACAGAATCTTTAACAGGAGCAGTATAAACTTCTCCATCTGGGATGTTCATCTTACCATCGCACTTAACAGCAGGAATATCCTTAATTGAGAATGTTAGGTCTGTTCCTTTTCCTACTATTCTTACTTTGTCAGTTTTGTTCATAAGTTCAACTAGTGGATCCATAGCCTTTGACATTTTTGAATAATCAAGATTACATACATTGAAGTAGAAGTCTTCAAAAGCTTCTGTACTTGTATTTGCTAGTTGAGCCATTGATGGTGATGGATATCTAAGTACAACCCATTTTGTTTTTGGAACTCTTATCTTTCCGTGTACTTCCTTCCAGAAATATTTGAAGTATAAATCCATTCTTTCTGAAGGAACATCTGAAAGTTCTGATGAGTTATCTCCAGAACGAATACCTATGTATGCATCCATGTCGCTCATTCTAGCAGCTTCATATTTAGCCATCATTTGCATTTGTTCTTCAGTTGCTCCCATTAAAAGGGCTCTATCAACTGACTTGTTTTTAATTGTTACAAATGGGATAGCTCCTACTTTGTAAGCTTCTTTTACTAGTTCTTTTACAAGTGGAAGCTCAAGTCCAATTGTTTCGATTAGAACTTTTTCACCTTCTTTTAATCTACATGAGTAGTTAATTAAGTTGTGGGCTAATGTTGTTATTCTTGGATCAACCATTTTAGTTACCCCCTGTCTTTTACTTTTTGCAAATATATTATAACATGAAATCTGAAATTTTACAAAAATATTGTCAAAAAAACTGAAGGAAAAATTTCAAATATGTCTTTAATAAAATTAATATTTTGTTCATAAAAAACTATTTACAATATGTCGAATTTTAGCTAAAATAATAAAAGTGTGTTAGATAACGTAAGGTCTTAACATAAAAATTTAAAAGCTCCACCAACCTAAATGCCTTTATAAGGCATTTTTTTTATTTGTCCACATATAATTATTGTGAATAAATAATAGGAGGATAAATATGAAAAAAAACAAATTGTTGTTTTTATTAGTATTTATTATTTTAGTGGGGCTCTTGTGGATTAATTTTTTTAAAAATAATAGACAAGATAAACTGTTTTTAACAGAAGAAGTAGAGTTATTAGATGGATATACATTTAAAAAGGAAGTACAAGATCTAAATGAATCTACAGCTTTTACTGTTGATTCAGAGGGGAATATTTATATAGCTGAAACGATTTCAGGTGAAGTTGTTATAAATAAATACTTGAAAAATGGCAAGAATGAAATTGTTGCAAAAGGATTTAATTATCCAATAACTTCTATGTTAATTTATAAAGATAGTTTGATAGTTTCGCATAAGGGAAAAATTACAAAAATATCTTCTAAGGGCAGAGAAGATTTAATAACTGGATTGCCAAGTTTTGGAGATTACTCTAATAATGGAATACAAATAGGTTATGATGGCCATTTATATATATGTCAAGGTTCTGCTACAAATTCTGGAGTGGTTGGACTTGACAACTTTGAAAATGGATGGTTAAAGGACAATCCTTATTTCCATGACTATTATCCTGTTGATGTTGTGCTATCAGGAATAAACTTTAAATCATCAAATCCTCTAACAGAGGATAAAAATGATAGGGCTACAACAGGAGCTTTTATGCCATTTAATATGGAATCTTCTAAAGAGACAATAGTAAAGGGTAAAACACCAGGTAATGCAAGTATATATAGAACTTATATAGGTTCTGGAAAATTAGAGTTATTTGCTTATGGAATAAGAAATCCAATAAACATGGTATTTACACATGACAATAAAGTATATGTAGCAGTTCAAGGTATGGAAAACAGAGGGCAAAGACCAATTGCCAATGGTAGTGATTATATTTATGAAATTAAGAAGGGAGATTGGCTAGGTTGGCCCGATTATGAGGGAGGAGAACCTGTAACATTAAAAAAATTTAAGCCTAAAAATGCAAGTCAGCCTCAATTTATAACACAAATGCATCCTACAACAACCCCAGTAAAACCACTTGTAGCTTTTGCTGAAAGTGGAAGAATAGGTGCAATGGATATTTCAAGGCAAAATGCATTTGGTTATGTAGGAAATTTATTTATTCCTTTGAAGCAAACTGAAAACAATGAGGCAAAAATAGTTATGTATGACATTAAAGGAAATGTAGCAAGTGATTTTATTAAAAATAAGTCTAAAAATATTTTAAAAGAACCTGTTCAATGTAGCTTTTCAAATGACGGTAAATTATATATTCTAGATAAGGGCAGTAGAAGTTTATATTGTGTAGAAAAGGTTGAAGAGAGTAATCCTATAACAAATAAGATTTATATTCCTGTTGAATATTTAATTGGAACGTTAGTGATATCTTTAATTGTCATTTTAGTCATTCAATTTAGAAAAAGATAAAAATATAGTGGATAATGTCGACAAAAAGGATTAAAATAATATTAAAAAATACACAAGGATGATGATTATGGATGTAATTGAAAAATCCTATTCCACTATATTTAAGGGTATGCTAAAGGCAGTTAATCCAATTAAAAAGAAGATAATTAAAACAGAATGTGAAGTGCATAAGTTTATAAACAATCAGGCGTTAGTAATATTAAAAAATGATGGACATGACTATGCATTTAAAGAACTAGGTGCCTATATTGACAAAATCAATGAAGGAGTTGTGTGGGCAGATCAAGACTTTAAAAGTAGTAATCATTTTTATAACCCTGATAAAGAAAAGGGTTTATATGGATGTAGTAATGCTTATAAAGAGAGTTCATACTACTATGCTTTAGCATTAACTGAGTATAAAAAAGGTAACTTAGAAAATGCATATTTTTATTTAGGAGCGTCATGTCATTTAATTCAAGATATGACTGTCCCACAACATGTAAATGTCAAACTTCTAGATAGCCATCGAAAATTTGAACAATGGATAATAAAGGCACATAGACATCAAGATAGTTTTAGAGCATATGACTCTGGTATATATATGAGTTCTATTAAAAATTATATTGATTTCAATGCAAAATCAGCAATCAAAACATACAATAAGTATCAACATGAGCAAAATGAAAATTTAAGATATCATAAAATTACATCAGTTATTTTAAAGTTGGCTCAAAGAACAACTGCTGGTGTGATGCTTAAGTTCATACATGACATAAGAAAAATAGACAACAGTAACATTAAGGAGTGGTAATATTGGCTAAAATTACATGGAAACCTGGAACAATGCTTTATCCTGTTCCGGCAGTTATGGTATCTTGTAGATATGAGGATATCGATAACATAATAACTATCGCATGGGCGGGGACTGTATGTACTAATCCTCCAATGGTTTCAATTTCTATAAGACCTGAGCGCTATTCATATGAATTAATTAAAAAGTCAGGAGAATTTGTTATAAACTTGCCTGGTAAGGATTTGGCATTTGCAACAGACTATTGTGGAGTAAAATCTGGAAGGGATATAGATAAATTTCAAATATTAAATTTAACTAAGGAAAAGGCTTCGGTTGTAAATGTTCCAATTATTAAAGAAGCCCCAGTTGCCATTGAATGTAAAGTTAAAGATATTATTAGTTTAGGAAGCCATGACATGTTTATTGCTGAGGTAGTTGCAGTAAATGTAGATGAAAATTTATTAGATGAAAGTGGAAAATTACATTTAGATAAAGCAGAGCTTATTTGTTATAACCATGGACAATACTGTGTTGCAAAAGATAGTTTAGGTAAGTTTGGTTTTTCAGTTGAAAAGAAAAAGAAAAAGAATAGTAAACATAAATAATTCCTGAGAAAGCAGGAATTATTTTTTTTATAAAGAATTCTATATGTAATAAATGGTTGTTGGGGTGAGATGATGCAAAATACTTATTTGAATTTGAAGGGAATAATGTTTAATGGGAATATATTAGATATTTGCAATAAAGGGAATAGTATTATTAATGAAATTGTTAGTGAACAAAATGAAAACATAGAAAAAAATATGCTAAATTTAGAAGACTTTCAAAAAACTAATGAAATATATGATGTATGCATTTTCTTTTTTACAATAAGCAATAATATGACAAAATTAAGACTTAATAATATAATTAAAAAAATTAAAAGTAATTTTACTAAAGGCACTAATATATACATTTGGGATATTGCAGCACCTAAAAAAACAATATATAAAGAATATAAAATTAGTGTAGATACAGACTATGGTTTAAGATTACAGCACATTAAGGTCTTTTTTAACCCTTTTAGAATTAGTTTTCTTGACATTTTAAAGGTTTTAGAAAATAATAATTTTAAAATACATAGTAGCATATTGAACTCTAATTTAATGTATATCCAAGCAGAATATAATGGGGAGGAAGAAATAAATAAATATGAAAGTAATATTAGCAGCTTTAAACGCAAAATACGTTCATTCAAATTTAGCAATAAGATATTTAAAAAGAGAACTAGAAGAAGAGTATGATGTTGAATTATATGAGTCCTCTATAAACGATGATGTTTTAAAAATCGCATTAGATATTTTAAGCAAAGAACCAGATATTGTAGCTTTTTCTTGTTATATTTGGAACATTGAAAATACATATAAAATAGTAAATGCAATTAAAAATGCCAATAGCGATATAAAAATAATACTAGGTGGACCTGAGGTTTCATTTGATGCAGCAGAAATATTAATGAAAAATAAATCAATTGATTTCATAATTAAAGGTGAGGGGGAGAAGGTTATAAAACCCCTTATTTTTGCTATTGAAAAAAATGATTTAGAAGGTTTAATTGATTTAAAAGGCATTGTATTTAAATACAATGATAAAATATTTGATACTGGCTTTTCGGAAACAATATTAGATTTAGATGAAATAAAATTCCCTTATGAAAAAGATATACCAGATAAAATTATTTATTATGAAGCTTCAAGAGGCTGTCCATATAGATGTAGTTACTGTATGTCATCAATAGATAAAAAATTGAGATTTAGAAGTATTGATTTAATAAAAAGGGAACTAAAACATTTAATAGATAATAATGTTAAGTTAGTTAAATTTGTTGATAGAACATTTAATGCAAATAAAAAATTTGCAAGGGAAATTTGGCAATATCTAATTGACTTAAATCCAGATACTTGTTTTCATTTTGAAATAGCTGCAGATATATTAGAGGAAGAGGATTTAAATATTTTATCAAAGGCAAAGAAGGGACTATTCCAGTTTGAAATAGGTGTTCAAAGTACCAATAAAGAGGTGCTAAAAAATATAAATAGGGTAATGAATTTTGAAAAGGTTTCACAAAATGTTTCAAAAATAAAGGAATTTAGTAATATACATTGCCATTTAGATTTAATTATTGGGTTACCTGGAGAGGACCTAGATTCTTTTAAAAAATCATTTAATGATGTAATGAGTATAAGACCAGATGAATTACAGTTGGGTTTTTTAAAGGTTTTAAAAGGAGCACCAATTTCTTATCAAAAAGAAGAATATGGAATTTTTCATACTGATTTTCCTCCATATCATGTATTGAAAACTAAAAATATTAGTTTATTACAATTACAGTGGGTAATGAGATTTGAACAAGTTTTTGATAGTTATTATAATAGTCATATATTTGAAAGAACCATGCATTATATACTGCAAAATGTGAATAATTGTTATGATTTCTTTCAAAACTTAACTACGTATTTAGAAAAAACGGAATATTTTGTAAGGAACATAGGTTTGGTAGAGAGATTTAAATTTTTATATGAATTTTTAAATATGAGTTATGAAACAAAAATTATAAAAGACTTGCTTATTTACGACTATTTAATTACTACTAAGAAGTCAAATATTCCAGATTTTTTAAAGAAAGATATTGATATCAGAATTGAAAGAATATTTGAAAAAAATAAAGAAAAAATAATGAAAAAATTAAATTTAGAGAGTTTGAAAGGGTTATTTGCGATTCCTATGGGATTGTCAATTTGTAAACTAAATGATAAATTTGATATCATATTAAAAGAATGTATAGTAATTTTTGATTTAAAAAATCAAAAATACTACATACTAAATCAAGAGGAATTAAACTAAAAAACATCTGAAATTGTCTGAAAGGCATAAAAAAATGCAATTCGACAAAAAATGACTTTTATTTTTTGAAAAACTCTTGTATAATTAAATCAAAATTTTAAAAAAATTATAAAGGTGGTGATACTTTGGCTCTTGATGTGGTAAGCAAAGTGACAGAAATTGAAAAGCAAGGAGAGGAGATAATTAAACAGGCTCAATTAAAGTCTAACGACATTATTAACGATGCTAAAAAACAAGCATCAGAAATAATTGAAGATGCTCAAAAAAAAGCTAATGAGTTTTACAATGAAGTTATACAAAAATATGAGTTAGACGCAAAAAAACAGGTTGAGCCAATGCTTCAAGATGCACAAAGAAGGAAGGATGAAATTAAAAACATACCTTCTGAAAAGCTTGAAAAAGCAGTTAAAATGGTTATCGAGAGGATAGTGAATAGCCATGGCGATAGTTAAAATGAAAAAGGTCACCATTGTAGGTGCAAAGGAAGACAAAAATAATATTTTAAAGGCTCTTCAAAGGGCATCTGTTATAGAAATTATAGATTTAAAAGAAAAAGTAGAGGAAACTATTGAAGGAGTAGTTTTTGAGAATAAATCTATAACAGAAAATGAAATAAACTTTAACAAAATAAAGCAAGCATATGAATTTTTAAAACAGTTTTCAACAACTAAAAAAGGTATGTTTGAAAAAAGAGATATTTTAGATGTTGAAAATTTTGAAAATTTTGCAAAAACCTTTAATTGGATGGAAATGTGTTCTAAAGCAAAAGACATAGAAGACGGTTTAGCTAACATTAAAGCAAAAATAGCAAAAACAGAAGCTTTAATTCAGCATTATGAAATATGGTCAGACTTAGATATATCAAATGCAGAATTAAATGCACTTAAAAAAGTTTCATATTTCATAGGTACTATTTCTAAAAAGTATGAAATGGACTTAATTGGAGAGCTAGATAAATTTAAAGATGTATACATAGAAAAGATTTCAGAAAAACAACAAGATTTAAACATCTTTGTACTTTGCCACAAAGATGACTATGATGCGGTTTATGAAATTATTAAAAAATATGGATTTACAAAACTTGCTTTAGAGTTAGACAATAAACCAATTGTTGAAATCAACAATTTAACTGAAGAAATCAACAATCTAAAAAAAGAACAAGAAAACTTAAAATTACAGGCACAAGAACTTTCAACTTCAATGCCTAACATTGAAAAAGTTTATGATTATTTTAGCTCTCAAATTGAACTAGAGAGACAAAATACTAAAATACTTCAAACTAAAAAGGCTGTTGTTTTAGAAGGATGGATTCCAGAAGATAAAACAGAATATTTAACAAAAATAATAAATGCTAAAAATCTTCAGGTTATGGCTGAATTCAAAGAGCCAGCAGAGGATGAAATACCACCTGTACTTCTGAAAAACAATGCATTGATAGAGCCATTTGAAGCAATAACTGAGATGTATGCATTACCATTACCAAATGAAGTAGACCCAACACCTGTTTTAGCGCCATTTTTCCTAATATTCTTTGGAATGATGATGGCTGATGTTGGTTATGGGTTGCTTTTAGGTGCAGTGAGTTTATTCTTATTGTTTAAGGCTGATTTAGATGATTCCTTAAAGAAAATGGTTAAATTATTAGCATTGACTAGTATACCAACAGTAATTTTTGGAGTTCTATATGGAAGTTTCTTTGGTGGAATTATCAAAATGAAGCCACTATGGGTAGATCCAGTAGCTGATCCTATGACTATACTAAAATATTCAATTGTTTTTGGTATAGTACACTTGTATACAGGATTAGGAGTAAAAGCATACCAATTGATTAAAGAAGGTAAAGTG
>JAOAFH010000057.1 GCA_026416355.1 Clostridiales bacterium
CTCGGAGATGTGTATAAGAGACAGGTATATGGTGGGCACGACAGGGCTCGAACCTGTGACCCTCTGCTTGTAAGGCAGATGCTCTCCCAGCTGAGCTACGCGCCCATATACTTTATTTAGTTTAAATGGTGGGACGGGGTGGATTCGAACCACCGAAGGCTGCGCCAACAGATTTACAGTCTGCCCCCTTTGGCCACTCGGGAACCGTCCCTTTAATGGAGCCGGCTATAGGACTTGAACCTACAACCTACTGATTACAAGTCAGTTGCTCTGCCAATTGAGCTAAGCCGGCATATATGGTGGGCACGACAGGGCTCGAACCTGTGACCCTCTGCTTGTAAGGCAGATGCTCTCCCAGCTGAGCTACGCGCCCATATTTTTTCGTTTTCGTGTTTTGCTCATCACGACAAATGTTATTATATGAGAGCTTGAGCTTTTTTTCAAATGTATTATTCCCGATTATAAAGAATTATATTCATATATCTTTCAAATTCTTTTTTTTCCTCTAAAATACTAACAAAATAACCACAAAATTTAGTTGGTAAATTGATTATCTCTATAACTATTTATTAGCAAAAGCACCTTAGCTCTTCCCCCTTGCAAATTAAGACTTTTTCTATTAAAGTTATGTTATCAAGATTGTAGAGGTGGAAAAGTCATGAAAAGAATTCTTGGTAAACTTAGAAAAGCTGTAACTGATTATAATATGATTCAAGATGGTGATAAAATCGCAATAGGTCTCTCAGGTGGTAAGGACAGTACAATGCTACTTAAGGCATTAAAAATGTATCAAAGATTTTCTAATGAAAAGTTTGAACTTTATGCCATAACAATAAATATGGGACTTGAAGGATATAATCCACAACCTCTAATTGATTTTTGTAAAGAACTAGATGTCCCATATAAGATAGTTCCAACACAAATTGGTGATATTTTATTTAATATCCGCAAAGAGAAAAACCCTTGTTCTTTATGTGCAAATATGAGAAGAGGAATACTTCATGATACTGCAAAGGAATTAGGATGTAATAAAGTTGCATTAGGACATCATCTCAATGACGTTATTGAAACATTTTTATTGTCTCTTTTTTATGAAGCAAGATTAAATACATTCTCACCTGTAACTTATCTTTCTAGAAAAGATTTATATTTGATAAGACCTTTTATATACGTATATGAAAAGGAAATTATAGGTGAGGTAAATAAACTATCTATTCCAATAGTAAAAAACCCATGTCCCGCAAATGGAGAAACTAAAAGAGAATATATGAAAAATTTAATTAAACAAATAGAACACGATATACCATTTGCAAAGGACAATATATTAGGTGCTATTCAAAATATAGAACAGCTTAATATTTGGGATAAGGAAAAAATAAAGCAAATTTGTAGCAATCAAAAACAAGAAGATTAATTATTATACTTATCAACAACTGTCATAAGTTCATTATACTTTTCTTGAGGAAGCCTAAGTTTTAATAGATTAAAAATATCCTCGGTTTCCTCAATTGTTACTCCATCTTTGATTATATTGTTTATCTTAACAACATCAGCTGGTTTTAGATATCTTATCATAGAAAAAATTAAAGCCTTGTCATCAAGGCTTATTAAATTTTCCATTTCTTTAACATTGTATGCTGTTTGTGTCTGTTTTGCTTCTAGAACAAAGTACTCGGATTTTGTGTTGTCTTGATTGTAGTATTCACTCATAATATAAGTTTTGTATATATCATATAGATGATTAAAGTTAACTTTTTTATTTTGTTCTTTTTTATCTTGTTTGTCTTCAAGCTTTATATTTATATCTTTGTTAAAATCGTCAAATATATATCCTGTTGTATCATCATCTGTTATCACTTCAAATGATTCATCATTTTGTATTGTTGAAGTTACCTCAACATTGTTAATCTTTAGTGAGCACATAACAAAAATTGTAATTACTGTTAAAGTTATAACCAAATAACTATTTATCTTTTTCATACCAACACCTCCTTATAATATTTTTTCCAATTAACCTTTACCTATTCATATATTTTGTAATAATTCCCCCGTTTAGGTGTGTATATATTATTAAAGGGGGTGGATTATTTGCCTATTAAGGATGAATTTATCGGAGTAAAGGTTCACTTTAAAGATAAAGATGCCATTGATAAACTTTCTTCTTTCTTGTCAGATTATATAACCGAAAACACACTCGTTCTTTGTATAGGAACTGATAGATGCATAGGAGACTGTTTAGGGCCTCTTGTTGGTACTCTACTTGTAGACAATGGATTTAAATTGCCTGTTATAGGAACATTAGATGACCCTACCCATGCTGTAAATTTAGATACAAAAATAAAATTTATAGAGCAATACTATAAAGGATATTTTATATTGGCTATAGATGCTTGTTTAGGATATTCTGATTTTATTGGAGATATTCAAATTAGAACTGGACCGGTATCCCCTGGAAAGGGTGTAGGTAAAAAACTACCCAAGGTTGGAGATATGTCAATAATTGGAGTTGTTGATTCAAGTGACAACAGTGATTTATTTGCATTTAATTCCACACGCTTAGGTTTTGTGATGCAAATGGCAAAAGTTATTTCAAATGCTCTTCTTAAAGCAGCAAACTACTAAAAAAGACTGGCTAAACCAGTCTTTTTTAGTAGTTTGATATTTTTACTTCTTCAAGTTTTTCTAAAAAATCTAAAGCTTTTCCTGTTCCAAGTGCTACACAGGATACAGCATCTTCTGCCACTTTAACTGGGACTTTAGTCCTTTCTTCGATATATTTATCTAGTCCCCAAAGTAGTGCTCCTCCACCAGTCATAAGTATTCCCTTGTCACTGATATCAGCTGCAAGTTCTGGTGGTGTCTTTTCAAGCACAGCATGAACACACTCTCCAATTTCATATACTGGTTCAGCTAATGCCTCTCTAATTTCTTCTGAAGTTACTATTATATTTTTGGGAAGACCTGTTATCAAATCTCTTCCTCTAATTTCCATGGAAATATCTTCATCTCTTTTATAAGCACAACCAATGTTTATTTTTAAATCCTCTGCTGTTCTTTCACCTATCATTAGTTTATATTTTTTTCTAATATATTTTATTATTGCTTCATCAAACTTGTCTCCTGCAACCTTAACTGAAGACCTAACTACCATCCCTCCTAGGGATATAACTGCAACGTCTGTTGTTCCTCCACCAATGTCAACAACCATTGTACCACAAGGTTTTGCAATATCTAGACCTGCACCTATAGCAGCAGCTATTGGCTCTTCTATTAGATAAACTTTCCTAGCACCTGCATTTAATGCTGCATCCTTAACTGCTCTTTTTTCAACTTCTGTAGCCTCACAAGGAATACATACAACAACTCTAGGCTTGCCCCAGCCTCTTTTACTATATGCCTTTTTAATAAAGTGACTAAGCATTTTTTCAGTTACATCATAGTCTGAAATAACTCCATCTCTTAAAGGCCTTTTGGCTACTATATTCCCAGGAGTTCTACCAATCATATTCTTTGCTTCCTCGCCAACTGCAAGGATTTTGTTATTGTTTTTATCTATCGCAACAACTGAAGGTTCCTTCAGCACAATTCCTTTTCCCTTTACAAATACAAGTACGGTTGCTGTTCCAAGATCTATTCCTATATCGTTTGCTGTAAATAGTCCCATTTGCCACACTCCCTACATATTTTTACTTAACACTTTTATTTTCTACAAATTTTTCATTTTTCCTTTTTTATAAAAGTAAATTTTTTGTAAAGTTTAGTTTGCAGTAGGGAGCATAATTTTATGCTTCAGCTTTATATTTCAATTTAGTTGCCTTCCCACCTCTTATATGTCTTTCTGCCTTATTTAAATCTAATATTTCCTTCGCTTCCTTTGCAATTTGTGGGCTTATTTTAGGTAATTTCTCTGTCACATCCTTATGAACTGTACTTTTCCTTACCCCAAACAT
>JAOAFH010000092.1 GCA_026416355.1 Clostridiales bacterium
ACTATTGATTTGTCAGGGTGAACAAGAACACTACCATTAGGAAGAATAATTGATGTATATCCCTTCTGTCCAACCTTTGTTTTTGAAACAACCTCAGTTAAAGTTGACATGTTAATGTCTTCTGAAATAACTGCAGTTTTCCCATTATTTAGCTTTATTGCTTTTGCAACAGTTACAACCATTTGTTTTGTTGATGCATGTTCATATGGTTCAGTAACTATAAACTTTCCTGAGTTAGCAACAGCTTCTTTATACCAAGGTCTTGATGTAGGGTCATATCCTTGAGGAAGTTCTGTTTTTGGGTAAATTAACATTTGTTTGTCTTCTGTACCCATATAGGCAAATAATATTGATGGATCAGATTCCTTTATGGATTGTACAAATGTATAAAAGTTGTCTACGTTTAAATTAAGTGTACCTGGGTTTTTGGCTATGCTATCAATTTGCTTTTGGTATTTTTCAATAAATTGATCAACATAAGCAGATTTTTCAGTTGCAATTTGCAGAGTCAATTCTTGCACTTTTGTTTCAATTACACCACCAAATTTTAGAATAGTAAAACTTGATGTAATAATTATTGGAACAATTGCTATAAGAATAATAATT
The DNA here is from genome assembly GCA_026416355.1 of Clostridiales bacterium. Classification (GTDB taxonomy): domain Bacteria; phylum Bacillota; class Clostridia; order Clostridiales; family Caloramatoraceae; genus Thermobrachium. Next base: position 607 of record JAOAFH010000092.1, read on the forward strand.
GGAATAAGTTTGTGACTTAATTTCTTTTGATTTTTCATAAAATACACCTCTTGCCTTCTTTTTTTTAAATTTTCGTGACTATTAGACAAAAACTTTATAGTTTATACAAAATATTAATAATTAACTTTTTAACAGGTGAAAAATATTGTAGAATTTAGTAAAATAGAATTAGAATAATATTTAGGAGGGAAACATTGATGCCAATATTAGAAGCAATAAACAATATAGAAGAAGTAGTAATAAATTCACCTATAAATAAAAAAGGACATATGATTCAGTTAAATTATAGAGAATATGAAACCATATATAGAGGTTTAAAATTAAATAGAAGCATAGTTTACATAGATAGAGATAATGAAGTAAACTTTATTGTAAAATTAAATAGAGTAGTGGACATAAAGGAAATTTTGTATTATAAAAAAATAATAAATGTTAAGATGGATTTAAATGGACCAATTATTGAATTAATTGTAGATGGTTTAGATAATTTTGAATTTTGTTTTGATATCAATGTTAACATGGATTTATTGTCCCTTAAGCATTTAAAAATAAATAAAAGTGTAAATGTGCATTTTGTTACTGAATCAAACGGTAGAATTTATAAATTTTATACTGCACAACTACAATTAGATGATAAAGTTATAGAGAGAATAGAATATGCATTAAAATGTCTAGATGAATTAGGATATCCTCGTATTGATGAAGATATTTTAGGCAAAGATTCATTGGTTTTAGAGGTTGAGGGTGGTTTTGAAATATTAGATGGTTTAATAAAAATAGTTGAATCACTTCAAAAATGGGGTAGTAAAGATTGCTTTTCAGTTACGGTTAATTATAAAGATAAAATCTATCTTTGCTTTGTAGGGGATTTAAACAATAAAAATTATATAATAAATGAATTGCAAAAAAAGTATAAAATAATAGAGACTAATGAAATCTCAAAAGGTAAGAAATTTTTAAAATTTGATAGGGGTATGATATATTTTTATAATTAATAGAATACTAGCCTAGGCTAGTATTCTATTAATATCTTCTTCATATATTGTTTCCTTTTCAAGCAGCTCGTTTGCCAAAATGTTTAGCTTGTCTATATTTTCAATAATCATTTCTTTTACTTCATCATAAAGATTAGAAACAAGATGGTTTGCTTGTTCAACAATAGTTTTTGAATCAATTTGTGTATGTTCTTGAATTACAGAATAATTGAGTAGTCCTGTTTCCTTAAACATACCATAGTCTTTAAACATTCCTAGTACAATTTCAGTTACCTTTTGTATATCATTTGATGCACCAGTTGTAATATTTTCTTCGCCAAATATTATCTCCTCAGCAGCTCTTCCAGCTATATATATTTTTATCATATCTAGAAGGCCTCTTTTAGTATGGTAAGTTTTATCTTCAGGGATAGTAAGGGTATATCCACCAGCTCCCTTTGTGCTTGGTATGATAGTTATCTTTCTAACAAGTGAATTACTTGTTAACTTTGTAATTAGGGCATGTCCAGCCTCATGATAAGCAGTTATTTTTCTATCATCTTCTTTAATAATATCTTTGTTTTTCTTTTCTGAACCAGCTATAACTATTGATAATGCTTTATCTAAATGTTCCATTGTGATATACTCAGAATTTTCTTTAACAGCTAAAATTGCAGCTTCATTAACAAGATTCTCAAGTTTTGCTCCTGAGAAATATACTGTCAATTGTGCTATCTTGTATAAATCAACATCGTGTGCCATAGGTTTATCTTTACAATATAGTTCAAGGATTCTTTGTCTATCCTTTACATCAGGAAGATTTACCTCAATATGTCTATCAAATCTGCCAGGTCTTAATAGTGCTTCATCTAAAGTGTCTAATCTATTAGTTGCAGCAATTACAACAATACCTTCACTGTTTTTAAAACCAGACATTTCAGATAACAGGGCGTTTAATGTTTGATCCCTTTCATCAGAACCACCATCGGCTCTCATGGATCTTTTTTCACCTATTGCGTCAATTTCATCTATAAATATTACTGCTTTACCTTTCTCTTTTGCCTTTTTAAATAAATCTCTAATTCTTCCTGCACCCACACCCACATAGATTTGAACAAAGTCAGAACCGTTTACAGCGAAAAACGGAACACCAGCTTCACTGGCAAGTGCCTTTGCCATTAGAGTTTTACCTGTACCAGGAGGCCCATATAAAATTACTCCTCTTGGCATTCTTGCTTTAAATTTTGCATATTTTTCAGGAGTTTTAATAAAGTCAACAAGCTCCTTAATACTTTCCTTTGCTTCAAAGTTTCCTGCAATATCCTCAAATGTTAGACCTGTATTTTGAGTTGCTTCAACATCTATTGATGATAGTCTAAAGGCCCCCCCTTTACTTTTTGAATTCTTTAGTGTTAAATATATAAAAGCAGAAACTAAAGAACCGGCAATTGTAATTAGAATTATTAATTCGGCTGGGGATTTTAAATCTCTTTCATAAACCTTAACACCAGATAAAAGTAAAGTTTCCTTTAGGTTTAATGAACGAGGGTTCTCAGTAATAAAAATTTTACCGTCTTTGAGTTTAAATTGCATTGTTTCTTTGGTTGAAATATATACTTCAGAAACATTGCCATTTTCAACTTCCCTCATAAATTGTTTGTATTGAACTTGTGTTTCATTTGCGTTATTTCTCGTTGCAAAGAAAAATATTGTACCAACAAGTAAAATAAGAATAATAGGTATAATTATATTTTTTTTACCTAGCTTATTCATTGTATCCCCCTCTCAATCAAGTTTACATAACATAAATATACATATAATTTTTAATAATGTAAATTAAATTGTAAAAATATTGCCATGTTAATTTGAGGAATGGAGGTTTATTTATGAAAGAAGTTACTATATATACAGATGGTGGATGTAGAGGTAATGGAAAAGATGGTGCTGTTGGTGGCTATGGATGTATTCTAATATATAAAGATAATATAAAGGAAATAAAAAAAGGGTTTGAAAATACAACCAATAATATAATGGAAATGACTGCAGTTATTGATGCTTTAAGTCTTTTAAAAGAGCCATGTAAGGTAAAGCTTTATAGCGATTCGGCATATGTTGTAAATGCTTTTAACCAAGGGTGGATAGAAAAGTGGAAAAAAAACGGATGGAAGAATAGCAACAAAGAGCCAGTAAAAAACAAAGATCTTTGGGAAAAGCTAATTGAATTAACATCAATGCATCAAGTTGAATTTATAAAGGTAAAAGGTCATAGTGATAACGAATATAACAATAGATGTGATGAACTAGCTAATATTGCTATGGACGAAATTGAAAGAAACAAGCTACACAAATGATAAAATGTTAACAAATATGCTATACTAAATATCGAATAGTGTCAAACAATGAAAGAAAAAAATATTATATTCCCTCATATTGCAATTTTAATTGCAAAGTATTACAATATAATTAGAATGTGCATTGGGGGGAAGGAATATGGAGTTACTTAAAAATCTAAATTCATTAGGAATTGTTTCGGTAAAAAATGTATATCACAATTTATCAGTTTCAGAGCTTGTAGAACACGCCCTAAATAATAATGAAGGAGAACTTTCAGATACTGGGGCACTTTCAGTCAAAACAGGTGTTTATACAGGAAGATCACCTGAGGATAGGTTTATAGTAGACACAGAGGATGTACATGATTTAATTGATTGGGGAAAGGTTAATAAACCAATTTCAGAGGATGTATTTGAAAAAGTTTACGGAAGACTTATAGCATATCTAGAAAACAAAGATTTATATGTTTTTGATGGATATGCTGGTGCTGATGACAAATATAGCCTAAAGGTTAGATTTATAAATGAAATAGCTACCCAAAATTTATTTGTACATCAATTGTTTATAAGAAAAGAAACAAGAGATTTTGAACCTGATTTTACAGTGATAGCTGCTCCGAATTTTAAAGCGGTAAAAGAAATTGATGGAACAAATTCAGAAGCATTTATTCTAGTAAACTTTAAAAAGAAAATTATAATTATTGGTGGAACGATGTATTGTGGTGAAATTAAAAAATCTGTTTTTTCAGTTATGAATTTTCTATTGCCACAAAAAAATGTACTACCTATGCATTGTTCAGCTAATGTTTCAAAAGATGGTGATGTTGCGCTATTTTTTGGATTATCAGGTACAGGTAAAACAACACTTTCAGCAGATGGTAATAGATTTTTAATTGGTGATGATGAACATGGTTGGGCAAAAGATGTTGGATTTAATTTCGAAGGGGGTTGTTATGCAAAATGTATAGGACTTAGTAAAGAAAAAGAACCACAAATATATAATGCTATAAGATTTGGAACAGTACTTGAGAATGTAGTATTAGATAAATCAAAACATCCAAATTACGAAGATGGAAGCCTTACAGAAAATACAAGGGCAGGATATCCTATTGAATATATTGATAATGTAGTTTTGGAAGGAAAGGCAGGACATCCAAAGACAATTATATTTTTAACAGCAGATGCATTTGGGGTATTGCCTCCTATTTCAAAGCTAACTAAAAAACAAGCCATGTATCATTTTATGTCTGGTTATACTAGTAAATTAGCTGGAACAGAAAGAGGAATAAAAGAGCCTAAGGCAACCTTTTCAGCGTGCTTTGGGGAACCATTTATGCCGCTTTCTCCAACTGTTTATGCAAAAATGCTTGGTGAAAAGATAGATGAGTTTAACGCAAATGTTTATTTGATAAATACAGGATGGCATAGGGGCCCATATGGAGTTGGAAGCAGAATAAATTTAAAATATACAAGAAGAATGGTGGAAGCTGCTATAAATGGTGAATTGGAGAAGGTTGATTATATTTTGCATCCAATATTTAATTTAAATATACCTATTAATATAGATGGAGTTCCAACTGAAATATTAAATCCAATAAATACTTGGGAAAACAAAGAGGAATATATAAAGTATGCAAATGAATTGGCAGCTAGATTTATTGAAAATTTTAAGAGGTTTGAGGGAGTAGATGAAGAAGTCATTTTATCAGGTCCAAGGGTAGAGGAGTAAGTAAATCACCTTCACAAATAATTTAGTGTAGTTTATAATAAAAGTATTATAGCTTTTACTTGGGGTGATTTAATGAGAATAAATCGTGTAAATAGAACAACTACAGGAGATACTAAGGGTATTTCAAATAGAACTGCATCACAAGCAAGTTTTTCAATGGCACTTGATTTGGCTAATAAGGATCAAGCTGAACAAAACTTAAAAAGAATGCTTGATGATATTGATAGATTAGGTAAAAGGCTTATATCGACAAGAAGTGTTGAGGATGCAAAGGAATATAAAAAGAAGGTTCAAGAGTATATATCATTTGTTGTTAAAAATGCATATGTTTTAAGAAAAGAAGTTGGGCCATATAGTTATGGTATGCATATTAAAGTAGAGATTATAAATCAAAAGGTAGATGATTTAACTAAAGAACTACTAGAACAACAAAAATCAACAATTGAGCTTGCAGATAAAATAGAGGAAATTAGAGGATTATTAGTAGATGTATACAAATAATGTTTAAAACATATTTAAGCAATAAATAATTATGAAGTAATGTGATGCTTACTTAATTATTTATTGCTTTTTATGTACTCTTACTAATAAACTATAAACTAATTTTGATAACCTTATGTTTATGAATAAAATTCTCCTTATAGAGTAAACTACTCTATGAAAGGAGGAATGTATATGGCAAGAGAAATTAGAGAAGAAAATGGAGGCATACTTAGTACTTTATTAAAATTTGTTATTAATGCAGTGGTACTATTGGCAGTTAGCTTTCTTGTACCTGGTTTCGTGGTGGTAGGTTTTTGGACTGCATTTTTAGCAGCAATTGTAATTACATTATTGGATTATCTTGCAAGTGCAGTATTTAAGCTTGATGCATCACCATTTGGTAGAGGATTAAGTGGATTTGTTATTGCTGCTATTATTATCTATGCAACTCAATATCTTGTTGCTGGTGTTGCAGTAACATTTATGGGAGCCATTATTGCTGCATTAGTTATTGGGTTATTTGATGCTATCATACCAACTAATGTTTTTTAGATAATTTTTATAGCTTGACATAGGGCACCCTAAAAACAAAAATCCTAAAATAATAGGGCTGTTGCACAGGTTATATTTAATAAAGTGCAATGGCCTTAATTTATATTAAATAATGTAAGATAAGAAATATAATAGCATAAGTTTGTTAATTAATCAAAATAAGTTATACAATATAGAATAAAATGGACATATGTGCTATAATATAACATGAATTTTGTGGTATGGAGGTATATTTTATGGTTAATCATGATATTGCAATGGGGATTGTTAGGGTAACTGAAGCTGCTGCACTTGCATGTTCTAATCTGCTTGGTAGAGGAGATGTGGAGCTAGTTGAAAAGGCTGCAGTGGATGGGGTTAGACATGCATTTGAACTTTTACCTATAAAGGGTAGGGTGGTTATAGGTGAATGTGAAATTGATAAGCCTTCTATTATGTACATAGGAGAAAAGGTTGGAACATGGCAAGATGGGCTTAAGGAATATGATATTGCAATAGATCCATTAGACGGGCCTATTCTTGTTGCAAAGGGAAGACCTAACGCTATATCTGCAATAGCTGTTTGTGATAAGGGTAAAATATTTAGAGCTCCACAAATTTATATGAAAAAAATAGCAGTTGGTCCAAGGGCTAAAGGGACTATCGATATAAATAGGCCTTTAAAAGAGAATATAAAGAATGTTGCTGAAGCACTTAATAAGGATGTAGAAGAAGTTACTGTAATGATTCAAGATAGAGAAAGACACAAGGATATAATAAATGAGGCAAGAAGTGTTGGTGCTAGAGTTAAGATATTTGGAGAGGGTGATATTGCAGCGGCACTTGCAACTGCATTTGATGATACTGGTGTTGATATGCTAGTTGGTATAGGTGGAGCACCAGAGGGAGTTTTAGCAGCAGCAGCTCTAAAATGTTTAGGTGGAGAAATTATGGTGAAGTTATTGCCTGAAAATGAAAGACAAATTGCTATGTGCAAAAGGGCAGGACTTGATGATGTAAGCATGATTTTAACTCAAGATGATTTAATCACATGTGATGATGTATATTTTGCAGCCACAGCAATTACAGATTCAGAACTTTTAAAGGGAATAACTTATAAAGAAAATTTTGCAACAACACATTCGGTTGTTATGAGATCATCAAATGGTGTTGTAAGGTTTGTTGAGGCAACACACAAGTTAGATACAAGTTTATTGAGTATTCATGAATAAAAACATATTGTAAATGCTAAACTGCATTCTAATTAACATTATCTAAGCCCCATGGGGGATTTATTTTGGCAACAGTCATTACGATTAGAATTCCTAAAGCTAATGAAATATGCCTTTTTAAATCCACTCATGGGGCTTTAAATAAGCGCTTATCAAAAATTTTCATCACTAGATAGCGAGAAAATATAAGAAGTTCTTATACTTATACCAATATACTTCTTTAATTGTTTAATGGCTTTATATATTAATATAATTAATACAATAGCAATTTGCGGTAGGCCCTTTTTAAGCTTTTTATTACACTTGATTAATACTAATTATGGTATATAATCTAAACTAGACCATAATATTTTGTATTGTGGTAATTAAAGTAAGAAAGTATTAGGTGGTAATATTATGAGAACTTTTATAACCTTTGAATTTGATAAAACTACAAAGGAAAAAATATATGAAATTCAAAAAAAAATTAAAGAAAATAGCAATAAGGGAAGATTTAAGTATATTGATAATTTTCACTTAACACTAAAATTTTTAGGAGAAACAGATGAAAATAAAATAAAGCTTATTTATCAGGAATTAAATAAAAGAGTAAAAGGGTTCAAACCTATACATATTAATTTGAATGGAATAGATTGTTTTGGCAAAGGGAATATAATAAGAACAATTTATATAAAGTGTAATGGTGAAGTTGAGGAAATTAATAAAGTTGCAAAAATAGTAGATGAAATAACCACAATCTATGGTTTTAAATCTGAAAATAGATTTACACCTCATGTCACAATAGCACAAGAGGTTGATTTAAAGATATCTTTTGAAGAATTAAAGAACATTTTAGCTGAATACAATATAACTGATGTCGTTTTTGACAAGTTAACGATAATGAAAAGTGAACAGATAGGCCAAAAAAGAGTCTATACTCCAATTTATTCAATACCATTAAGATAGTGGAGATGAATTGATTTGAATATTAAAAAAATCATATCTTTGGTATTTATAATAGCAATTGTACTGACTATAGTTTCGTTAAGGCAAGACATGGTAAAAGTACTACAAAATCCATATAAGGTAAGAGATTACATACAAACATATCGCAATTTTGCAATATTGATTTATTTGTTTTTATCTACGATTAGGTCCATTTTTCTCCTTCCTGCAGGTGTGTTTGCTATAATTTCAGGCTTGACATTTGGCAATATTTTAGGCACACTACTTACATGCGTAGGAGTAACATTAAGTGGGGTTTTATCCTATTTAATTTCAAAATATCTTGCAAGGGAATTTATTTTAAATATTTTAAAAAAGAGGTTTGGCAAAATAAATAATATTTTAAAAAAACAAGGGCTTTTTTATATTGTAACATTGAGATTAATTCCTATTTTTCCTTTCGATGCAGTAAGTTTTACTGCAGGTATTGTGAATATTAGCTTTTTTGATTTTACATTAGGTACTTTTATAGGAAGCCTACCAGGAGCTTTTATTTATACTTATTTAGGAAACAGCTTGATGGATATATCAAGCCCCAATTTTAAATTAGCTGTATTATTAGTTATTATTACATCAACAGTGCCAATTATATATAAATACGTACTAAAGAAAGGATGATAAAATGGTTACTAAGGAGCAAATACAAAGAATAAATGAGCTATATAAAAAATCACAGGCTGAGGGGCTAACTGAAGAAGAAAAAAAGGAACAAGCATATTTAAGAAGGCTATATATTGATTCAGTTAAAGAGAGTTTAAGGGCACAACTTGATAATATAAAAGTTGTTGACAAAGAAGAATATGATAGATTGATGAAGGAAAAGAGTTGTTCTTGTGGCCATGACCATCATGGACATAATGAGTGTAGTTGTGGATGTGGACACAAACACTAAAATAGTGATAAAAGTGGGGGATAATTTGAAGAGGGATATAAGGAAAAAAGTTTTAGAGATTAGGAAAAGTTTAGATACACATGAGGTTAAAAAGCTTAGTCAAGAAATAACTCAAATAATAATGCAATGGGATATTTATAAATATGCTAAAAGTATAATGGTATATTCAGCTATAAAAAATGAAGTTGATTTAGAAAAGATTGTTTTTGATGCTATAAAAAATAATAAAATTGTGATATATCCTAAAACAATAAAAGAAACTTTTGATATTATTCCCTGTGTTGTTTCAAAGATTGAAGAACTTCAAATTGGTGAATATGGAATATTAGAACCCTCTACAAATGAGTTAGTAGATAAAAATAAAATAGATATAGTGTTTGTACCAGGTGTTGCCTATGATGATAAAGGCTATAGAATTGGCTATGGGGCAGGTTATTACGACAGATTTTTAAGGGATTTTAACGGTATTAAGGTAGGTATATGCTATAGTTTTCAAATTGTTGAAGATACATTTAAAGATGAGCATGATATAAAAATGGATTATATAATTACCGAAAAGGGAATATTAAAATTGATATAAAAATTTGAATTTTTCTTAAAAGTAGTGTAAAATGAAGTAGAAACATTAACTAAAGACATACGGTGTAATGTCAAGTAGTGAAATTGGAAATTAAGAAAAAAACTGCACCCCAATGCCATAAAAAAGGCAATAAAAAACTAACCCGTAAACAACACTTGGTTAATAGGTAAAAAATGGAAATAAGTTGTTTATTTTTAGGTCATTTAAGTGCTGACTATCCCTCCTCCCGGTCTATAGATTTGGCCTTTGCTCAGAAATGCAAAGACCAGCCTAACAGCTGTGCGTGCCGTGAGGACGAGAGCTCTCTTATGC
>JAOAFH010000097.1 GCA_026416355.1 Clostridiales bacterium
GTTCTTTTGTTTTATAACTATTTTAACCTAAGTTTATATTTACGTCACTATGTTAAAATACAAAAACAGCCATATCACTTATTGATAAGTTATATGTGATATGGCTGCCATTACAAGTGTTTTTACAGTCATTTACTATTGAGTTATGTTAAATATTCATTTAAAATTTACTTAAATAGGCACTTAACAAATCGATATGCATAGTGAAATATTTAACATCTTCTAATAAATTTTAATTATAATTTTGCTAAATATAATATATTTTTCTACGATAATAATAAAAACAATAGTTTAATTGGCTATTAAAGGGGTATTGATATGGTTAGGATTAAACAAATGATTATTGTTTTAATAATTGTTTTTTCATCTTTGTTTTACTTTGACTTGAAAAAGCAATCGATTATAGACAACTTTATAAATTCTTCAATTTCAACTAAAAACAAAGTTAATCAATATATAAAACTAAGCTGTGATTACATTGATTTGCTTTCAATCTACGGAAATGATTATATGAATTCACCAAACTATAATATTGATTCTAAATTCTATGATTTGAGCTATGATAAAGTGAGCAATTCATATACACTTGATAAAGCATTTCAAAAAGGTTATTCAAAAACTGTTGGAAATTTAACTGGTAAGGGAAACATTCTAAATAATTCTCTTCTTATTAAAGAACTAAGCCTTGCACTAAGTTACAATAAATATTTTCATTCAATATATAATACTCTACCTGGACTTACATGGGTCTACTATACAAGCGTAAATGAATTTATTAATATTTACCCTTGGGTTCCATCAAGTGAATTTAAGTATAGTGACATTCTTCATAAGAAAGAGTTCTACACTGGCGCATTACCTGAAGTAAATAAAGAAAAGCAAGCGTTCTGGACACCAATATATAACGATGCAGCTGGTCAAGGAAACATGGTAACTATCTCTGCACCAATTTATTATGGCAAAGATTTTTTAGGAGTTGTTTCACTAGACATTACAACTAATAAATTTAATTCCATTCTTAACTCAGAATATAATTCATTTTTACTGAATGAATATGGTCAAATAGTGGGTTCTAACTTTAACAACCATGAAATGCATAATAGAGTTCTATATATAAATGATTTGCTTAAAAAACATAAAGATAATGAATTAAATATTTTAAAATCTTTACCTGATAACAAACTTTTAAAATGGGAGAACAACTATATATATAAAATAAAATTTAATGATGCTCCTTGGGAATTGTATTGTATACTACCTATCTATAAAGTAATATATGAAGCATTCATTGCGATATTGCCGATATTGGTAATTGGAATATTTCTAATTATATTAAGCTACGAAATTGATATTAGAAGAAAAGCTCAAAATAGTCTAAAATCAATTGTTGAAGAACTTTCTTTAACTCAAAATTTGCTACACAGATCTGCATCCCATGACTTTTTAACTTCTTTATTAAATAGAAGAGGGTTATTTGAAAAATTAGATATTTTGCTATCTGATAAAAATAAGCCAGAAGAAATATCTTTTATTTTAGCAGACATAGATTTTTTTAAGAAAGTTAATGACTCATATGGCCATAGTGTTGGTGATACAGTTCTAATTAGTGTAGCAAAAACAATTGAAAAATTAGTTTGTAATAATGATATGGTTGCAAGATGGGGTGGAGAAGAATTTCTAATTATTCTTCCAAATACTCCATATGAAGCAGCTATAAAAAAAGCTGAAGAAATAAGACAAGCTATTGAAAAAACAATTATAAAGCATAACAGTATTGAATTAAATGTCACCATGACATTTGGAGTTAGCAAATATGATTCATCCGTTAGCATAGACCAATGCATATCAAATGCTGATAAAGCATTATATTTTGGTAAAAATAATGGTAGAAATTGTGTTGTAGGCTATGAAGAAATAGATAGTTAATATTGTAAACAGCTCACTGTCAAGTAGACAGTGAGCTGTTTATTATACTATTCTATTTAATTTTTCTGTCATAACTAACATAACAACTAGAAAAAAGCTTAAATAAAATGGATATAATGATATAGATATATAATTAGCTAGCAAACCAAAAATAGGTGGCATAAAAGTTGTACCAGTATAAGCACTTGCCATTTGAATTCCTATTATCGCCTGAGAATTTTCTTCACCAAAGTTTCTTGGTGTTTCATGAATTATACTTGGATAAATTGGTGCACATCCTAATCCCATTATGATTAGCCCAACTAAATTTAAAATACTATTATGTATAGGTAAAATAACAGCTACTAATCCAACTATAATAATGCCAATTCCAATTCTTATCATATTACGGTTACCTAATTTGTCTGCAACAAATCCATTTAAAAATCGCCCAAACGTTATACCTAAATAGAATAATGATGCCCATCTTGCAGCCTCTTTAGCACCTATTCCTCTATATAAAACTAAATAACTGCTTGCCCATAAACCTGCTGTAGTTTCAAAAGCACAATAGGCAAAAAATGCAAAAATCACTTGCTTTACACCTTTTATTTTCAATGCCTCAGCTATTTTTAAATGCTTATGTGTATTAGCTTCACCTTCTTTATTTGACATCTCACGCTTTTTCCAAATAGGTAAACTCAAAATAAGAATAAGTGTCAATACTATTTGAAAAATCCCAACAGACCTATACCCTGCTTCCCAACTACCTTTTACTATTAGATTATAACTCATTATATATGGCCCTAATGATGCACCAACTCCCCATGAACAATGTAGCCAACTCATATGTCGCGATGAATAATGAAGTGCAACAAAGTTATTTAAAGCTGCATCAACTGCTCCTGCACCTAGACCATATGGAACTGCCCAAAGGCAAAGCATCCAAAATGTATTAGATAAAGAAAACCCTATTAGAGCAACAGCTGTCATCATAACACTTATTGATGTAACTATACCTGTCCCCATTTTACTTATCACTCTATTGGCATTTAAACTTGATATTATCGTTCCTCCTGCAATAATCATAGTAACTATACCAGCATAAGAAACTGGTACATTCATTGTTGGATACATCGTAGGCCAAGCTGAGCCTAAAAGTGCATCTGGTAATCCAAGACTTATAAATGCTAAATAAACTAATGCTAATAATAATGAATACATTTAATTGCCTCCTAGTATTTTCAATATGTTCTTGCAAAAATTGAGCCTATAATATTCCCCCCCAAAATAAAGCTCCCTTAGACTTTTAAATTCATCTAAACATTTTATTTTTTTATCTTTTATTTACTTCCATATTATTTTTATCCATTCCTTAACAGTAATATTATACCTTTCATCTATCAGCATTGTAAATACATTCAAATCTGATATTTACTCTTTATCTAGTTTTATAATCCTTTTGTTAGTTCATTAATTAGCATTTTCACTACTACAAAATAGGTTGTTTTTCATATTACTTTATCCAATCACATTTTTTCAAATCAATGCATAATGTAAAATAAACATTCTTTATAAGGTGATTTTAATGGGCATTGAGTTAATGGGATTCCATTATGTCTATCTTATTTTCATACTTCTCATACTAGGAGTAATGATTTTTAAAAAAGACACTACTCTTATCTGCATAGTTGGTATATTCGTACTTGGACTGATGGTTACAAAATCACTGTCTGCATCAGTCAGCGGTATATTCAACAGTTTCATATATGCAATAAAAGAACTACTAGGTACAATACTCATCATCTCAATAATAGTTGGTATGAGTAATGCACTAACCGAGACAGGCGTTAGCGATGCCATGATTCGTCCATTTACAAAACTAATGAAAAATAAAATTTTAGCCTACTGGATAGTTGGTATATTGATGATGGTTATATCCTGGTTTTTCTGGCCTTCACCTGCAGTTGCCCTAATAGGTGTTGTTCTTTTACCCGCTGCAATTAGGGCTGGCCTACCCGCCCTTGGAGTTGCTGTTGCCATGAATCTTTTTGGACATGGAATTGCTCTCTCAAGTGATTTTGTCATACAAGGCGCACCAAAACTTACTGCTGATGGAGCTGGAATATCGGTCGGAAGTGTAATATCAGCAAGCGTTCCACTAGTTATCATAATGGGAGTTGTAACAACAACTTCTGCATTCTATTTCCTTATGAGAGACATAAATAAGGGTAATCTCAAAGTTGAGGAAAAAAGTTACTCATTTGAAAATTCAGATGCTCATGCAGCAAGTACACTGACTCCAAAAGTTAAAAATATATTTGCTTTTACAATTCCAATTTTATTTGCCCTTGATGTTGTAGCTATGTATATTAAAAACTTAAGAGGTGGAGATGCAACTGCCCTTGTTGGTGGTACAGCTGTCTTTATACTAATAGTTCTAACTATATTAAATGAAGGTAAAAACAGCCTAAGTAAAATAACTTCTCATCTTATGGAAGGTCTACAATTTGGTTTTAAGGTTTTTAGCCCTGTTATTCCAATAGCAGCCTTTTTCTATCTTGGTGATTCAGGTATAACAGCAGTTTTTGGTGATGTAATTCCAAAGGCATCCAATGGAATAGTTAATGATCTTGGAATCGCCCTAGCAAATGCTGTTCCCATAAACGCTACTTTAGGAGCCACAACACTTAGCATTGTTGGTGCAATAACTGGACTTGATGGTTCTGGATTTTCCGGAATATCCCTTGTAGGTTCCGTGGCAAAATTATTTGGAACTGCAATTGGAAGTGGAACAGCCACTTTAACAGTCCTAGGTCAAATTGCTGCAATATGGGTGGGGGGAGGAACTTTAATACCATGGGCAGTAATCCCCGTTGCAGCAATATGCGATATAGATCCATTTGAACTTGTAAAACGAAACCTAAAGCCCGTAATAATTGGGCTTGTAGTAACAACCATTGCAGCCATTTTCTTTGTTTAATAAACAATATGCGAAATCTGTTATTGTATTGTTTTAAGTTATTTTATCTTAAAACTTCAGATAAAATCCTTGACTATGTATAATTAAAAAATTTAATCTTAACTAAAAATTACTATAGGAGACAACTTCTATAGTAATTTTATTTTTAATAATCGTGAAACATCAAAACAAAAAATACATAAAAAGAGACTAGATTCCTCTAGCCTCTTTTTGTATAATATTTTTCTTTAAAATTCTCTTTACTCCACTATCTACCCATATTTCTAGCACGAGCCATCATCTTTGAAAGCCCACCACCATTTTCAAGATTTGTAAAGCCATAAGCACTTAACATTCTTACTGCATAACCACTTCTTGCACCTGATGCACAGTAAAGAATTATTTTTCTATCCTTACTTCCAAGCTCATCTATTCTATACTCCAATTCATCTAAAGGTATATTTATGGCACCTGGGAATGCACCGTATGAAAACTCTTCTTCAGTTCTAACATCTACAATCAAAGGTTCATTTGAATCTTTCTTCTTTACTTCATCATTTGAAGTACTCTTTTTATCATCAATGCTTTTTTCTCCTATTTTTTTGTGTTCTATTGCAGGTAGATCCAATTTGAAATTTGTTGGTTTTATTGCCCTTACATAATGTGAAAGGCTTTCAAATCCTCCGCTAACATTAAATACATTAGTGAATCCTGCTCCAACTAAAGTACGTAGTGCCTGATGTCCTTTCTTTCCAGTTTGGTCATACACAAATATTAGTTGATTTTTAGGAAGCTTATCTATAACTGATAGAAGGATTTCAAGTGGTATATTTACTGCTCCTTCTACATGAGATTTATCATATGCAAATACATCCCTAACATCTATCCAAAGGGCTTCTTTCCCTTCTAAATAAGTATCTATTTCACTAATTGTTAAAGCAGGAGAATATCCTGATATTCTATTCTCTGCTACATATGCCGCCATATTTATAGCATCATTTGCGTTTCCAAGAGGTGGTGAGTATGCAAAATCTATATCAGCAAGGTCTGAAACTGTAAGCTTTGATGCTACAGCTGTTGCTAAAACATCTAGTCTTCTATCAGCTCCTGCATAACCTGCTGTCTGTCCACCTAATATTACACCAGTTTCTCTATCATATACCACAAGAACAGTAACTAGCTCTGCTCCTGGATAATAGGATGTATGATGTTCTTTATGAACTACTATAGCATCCGCATTAAATCCTGCAGCTCTTGCGGCCTTTAAAGAAAGTCCAGTAATACCTGCAACTGCCTCAAATACCTTTACAATTGATGTTCCTATTGGTCCCTTGTATTCATGTCTTTTTCCTAGAGCATTTTCCGCTGCTATTCTTCCTTGACGATTTGCAGGCCCAGCTAAAGGAACACGAACCTTTTTACCAAGTACTCTGTGTTCAAATTCAATCATATCACCTGCTGCATATATATTGTCATCGCTAGTTTTTAATGTTGAATCCACAAGTAAACCGCCTGCTTCGCCTACCTCAAGTCCTGCCTCTTGTGCTAGTTTAAGAGTAGGGCGAACACCTATAGATAAAAGCACCATATCTGCATCAACTTTAGCTCCATCTTTAAGTGTTACATTATTTTTTCCTATCTCTGTGACTGCATTATTGGTTAGCAAATTTACTCCATATGATAATAGCTCTTGTTGTATAAAACCAGCTATTTCTGCCTCCATAATACCCATTACATGAGGCATCATTTCTACCACAGATACCTTCATTCCTCTTTTTACAAGAGCTTCTGTCATTTCAAGCCCTATAAATCCACCACCTACAACTACAGCTGTTTTTGGCTTTTTGTTTTCTATAAATGAATTTATTTTATCCATGTCTTCAAGTGTCCAAAGTTGGAATACATGTTCCTGTTCCGCACCAGGAATTGGTGGTGCAATAGGTTTTCCACCTTGAGCTAAAATCAACTTAGTATATTCAAATGTCTTCTTTTCACCTGTACGAGAATCCACAGCATAAACAATTTTATTTTTTCTATCTATTTCAGTTGCTGTTGTATTTATATGAACTTCTGTTTGATACTGTTCATTAAAACTTTCAGGACTTTGTAATATAAGCTTGGATCTACTTTTTATATCTCCTCCTATATAGTAAGGAAGTCCACAATTTGCAAATGAAATATCTGGTCCCTGCTCAATAATTGTAATTTGAGCATCTTTTGAAAGTCTTCTTGCTTTTGCTGCCGCAGTAGCACCAGCTGCTACTCCTCCAATGATAACGATTTTTTCCATATAAATCACCTCAAGATTATATATTTACAAATAATTTAGGGTATATAAAAGTATGCATAAGAATCATTCATACCATAAAAAATAATTTGGTTGATATCTAATTTTTCATATCATCAACACTTAAAGTCTTATACCCCCCATAGGTATATAATATAATTATTTTATTATATTGTCAATATTCAAAAACATTGATATATAACGGTAGTATTACATTTTTAATAAAATAGACTTTCTTAGCCATCTGAACTTTAGCTATATATATTTTAAAACCTATTATAGTTTAACCCCATTCCCTTTAATTTATAAAACACAAGGAAATGGGGTTAAAGAACATTTTTTATTTATGCTTTATATTATCTATTTTTTCTCTGGATATATCATTATTGCAATAGAAGTTTTATATCCTTCCATTTCACTACTTTTTGCCACATCCAATTGATAAGTATATTTATCTTTACTACCAAAGGATGTTAAGCTATCTTCTGTTTTAGTTTCGTTTATTACAGATGCACCCTTTAACACGTTTTCATAGAATGACTTTACTTTATTCACTTCATCTTTTGAAAATGCAGTAATAGTATAGCTTCCCTCAAGTTCTATGACATTTACTATATAGCTTCCCTCATATACAGGTAATATATTCGAAGGATATTTATCAGGAAGTTTAACCCCTATTTTTATATCCTGCCCAGCATTGTTTGATGTATTGTTGTTATCTTTTCCTTGATTATTGGTTGAATCAGTAATGTTGGTATCATTTTTATTTCCTTGGTTGGTATCTTTTGAGCTATTACAAGCAGCCAATGAGAGTATCATAATAAGAGAAATTAATACTGATACTATTTTTTTCATACAATAAACTCCTTCCTTTATTTATCTATTGGGGCCTTAAAAATATAAATTTCACCTCCCAAACAAGCTGCATCTGTTTAAAATATATTATTAAATTATGTCTATTCGTCTAGGAAATTATAAATGACAAGAAACAATGATAATTAAAATGACTTGACCTTATTTTTAACATATTTCAAAACTTATGTGCTAATTTTTGTTATTTTCTTAAGACTATTTTATCATAC
>JAOAFH010000109.1 GCA_026416355.1 Clostridiales bacterium
GGATAAGATTGGAGAAGTTTATCCAGGTATAGTTTCATCTGTTACATCCTTTGGTATGTTTGTTGAACTAGAAAATACAATCGAAGGTTTGATACACATTAGCAATTTAACTGATGACTATTATATCTATGATGATAAGCACCACTCATTAATTGGTGAAAGAACTAAAAAGATTTATAGATTAGGAGACAAAGTTGTAATAAAGGTTGTAAAAGCAGACCTTGAGACAAGGACAATAGATTTTATAATAGCAGATGAATATGAAGAGGAAGATGAATAATTAAATAGTACAAATAAAAAAGGGCTGTCGCAGAAGTTTTATTTAAAAAAAGAGCCATTAACAATTACGAAGTATTAGGATATTTCACAAAGAAACTCTAAGATTTTCTTTGTTTAAAAATTCTTATCCTCGTCAGCCTCTGTCCTAGAGGCGATTTCGGCCCGGAACATCCGTGTTCCGGGTTACAGAATTTTTAAAGTCAAAAATCAAAGAGTTTCTATTGTTTATATCAATATACTTCTTTAATTGTTTAATGGCTCTAATTTATTAGCAGATTATAGCTTAAAGAGTTATTAAAATTTGTGCGACAGCCCCTTTTTATATTTTTATAAATTTTTATACAAAAAAATTTATAAAAATACTTGCATAAATATCAAGTTATATGTATAATTATAAACAAGATTTGAATAAGTAATCGGAGGTGCAATCATGGATAAGGTTGTTTTAGCATATTCTGGGGGACTTGACACATCAATAATTATTCCTTGGTTAAAGGAAAATTATGACCTTGAAATTGTAGCTGTGTATGTAGATGTGGGTCAAGGTGAGGATACTGAATACATCAGAGAAAAGGCAATTAAATCAGGAGCCATAAAGGTTTATATAGAGGATGCAAGACGTGAATTTGTGGATGAGTATTTATCAAAGGCAATAAAGGCAAGGGCAGTTTATGAGGGAAAATATCTACTTGGTACTTCTTTTGCAAGACCGATAATTACTAAAAAGCTTGTTGAGGTTGCAGAAAAAGAGGGAGCAAAGTATATTGCCCATGGATGTACAGGTAAGGGAAATGACCAAGTAAGATTTGAAGTTTCAATATATGCATTAAATCCAAATATAAAAGTAATTGCACCATGGAGAATATGGGACATAAAATCAAGGGAAGATGCCATAGATTATGCTAATTCAAAGGGAATTGAGGTTCCTGTTACTAAAGAAAAAATTTATTCGGTTGACAAAAATCTTTGGCATGTTAGCCATGAGGGTGGAGATTTGGAGGATATTAAAAATCCACACAATCCAAATATGTATGATGTTGTAACACCACTTGAGGCTGCAAAGGATACACCAGATATAGTTGAAATTACATTTGAAAAAGGAAATGTAGTAGAGGTAGATGGAATACATGATTCAATTGAAATAATTGAATATCTAAACAAGCTTGGTGGGCAACATGGAATTGGTATAGTTGATATACTTGAGAACAGACTTGTTGGTATGAAATCAAGAGGAATATATGAAACACCAGCAGGAACAATTCTTTATGAAGCACATAGAGCACTTGAATATGCAACATTAGACAAAGAAACGCTTCATTTTAAGGAAGTAATAATGCATAAATATTCAGAAATTGTATACAACGGTCTTTGGTTTACAACAATAAGAGAAGCCATTGATTCATTTATAGAAACTACACAACAGAATGTAACAGGAAAGGTTAAGCTAAAACTTTATAAGGGAAATGTAATTCCATATGGTGTATTTACTGAAAATGCACTTTATGACAAGGATATTTCATCATTTGGTTTTAGTGAACTATATAATCATAAAGATGCAGAAGGATTTATAAAGCTATTTGGGCTACCTGTAAAAATCAAATCAATGATGTCTAACAAGCAAAAGGATGTGGATGCATGAAGCTTTGGGGAGGAAGATTTGAAAAAGATACAAATGATTTGATGAAAAAGTTTAATAATTCTTTTGATGTTGATAAAAGGTTATATAAACAAGATATAAAAGGCAGCATAGCTCATGCAAAAATGCTTCAAAAGGTTGGGATTTTAAGCTTTGATGAAGGGGAAAAAATAGTTTCAGGGCTGTATACAATTTTAAAAGATATAGAAGAAGGTTCTTTAAAATTAGAGGGAGATTTTGAGGATATACACGCATTTGTTGAATTTAATTTAATTGAGAGAATCGGTGAGGTTGGCAAAAAACTTCATACCTCAAGAAGTAGAAATGACCAAGTGGCTGTTGATATGAAAATGTTTGTTAAAGAAGAGGTAGGAGAAATAATTAAAAAGCTAGAAAAACTAAAGGAAGTTTTGATATTAAAGGGCAAAGAAAATAACTTTTTAATGCCTGGATTTACACATCTTCAGCCAGCACAGGTTATAACCTTTTCATATCACATGAAGGCATATTGTGAGATGTTTGAAAGGGATATAAAAAGATTAAAAAATGCCCTAGAAATTTTAGATGAGTGTCCACTAGGTAGTGGTGCTCTAGCTGGAACTACAAATGACATAGATAGAGATTTTACATCAAATGAATTAGGATTTAAACACCCAACAAAAAACTATCTTGATAGTGTTAGTGACAGAGATTATCTTATAGAGCTTTTATCAAGCTTTTCAATAACAATGATGCATTTAAGTAGACTATCAGAAGAGATAATAATTTGGTCAACACCTCAATTTAACTTTGTAAAATTAAGCGATGAATATTCAACAGGAAGCAGTCTAATGCCACATAAGAAAAATCCAGATTCGGTTGAACTTATAAGAGGTAAAACAGGAAGAGTATATGGAAGTTTAGTTACACTTTTAACTACCCTTAAGGCACTTCCACTTGCATACAACAAGGATATGCAGGAGGATAAGGAATGCTTCTTTGATGCATTAGATACAGTTGATATGTGTATTGAAATAATGACAGGCGTTATACAGAGCATGACAGTAAATGGTGATGCAATGTTAAAGTCTTTAAAGATTGGTTTTTTAAATGCCACAGAAGTTGCTGATTATTTAGTTAAAAAAGGTGTTTATTTTAGAGATGCACATGAGATTGTAGGTAAGATAGTTAAGTTTTGTGAAGAAGAAAATTGTGCAATTGAAGACTTAGAAATAAGTCAATTAAAGGCCTTTTCATCAATGATTGATGAGGACATTTATGACTATATCGAGTATAAAAACATTCTTAAAAAAGGTAATAAAAAGAAAATAATAGAGGAGGAGTAAAAATGAAAAAGATACTATCAATATTATTATCACTTGTTATTATGATTTCACTATTTGGATGTAATAAAAAAGAGGCAGCAAAGGATGATGAGTTAAGCAAAATTAAAAAGGCTGGAAAAATAGTTTTAGGCACAAGTGCAGATTACCCACCATATGAATTCCACAAGGTTATTAATGGACAAGATGAAATAGTAGGGTTTGATATTGAGATTGCAAAGCAAATAGCAAAGGATTTAGGTGTTGAACTTGAAATTAAAGACATGAAGTTTGATGGGCTTCTTGCAGCACTACAAGCAGGAAAGATAGATTTTATAGTTTCAGGTATGACTCCAACTGAAGAGAGAAAAAAGAGTGTTGATTTTTCAGATGTATATTATTATGCAGTTCAAACAGTTGTAATTCGTGCAGAAGATAAGGATAAATATAAAACTCTTGAGGATTTAAAGGGAGCTAAGGTAGGAGTGCAAAAGGGTTCTATTCAAGAAGGACTAGCACAAAAGTACATGTCTAATTCAGAAATAAAGGCAGTTGGAAAAATTTCTGACATATTCTTGAGCCTAAAGGATAAAAAGATAGATGCAGCAATTATTGAACAACCAGTAGCACAAGCAAATGTAAATAAAAATAAGGATTTAATGATTTCAGAAATAAAACTAGAAAGTGAAGATGCAGGTTCTGCAATAGCTGTAAGAAAGAATTCTGGAGAACTTCTAACAGAAATAAACAAGTCACTAAAGAATCTAATGGATGCAAAGAAGATTGATGAATTTGTTATAAAAGCAAATGAACTAGTTGACTAATTGTAGGAGGGAATGTGGTGAACTTTGAATTTTTACCAAAATACTATAACTTTTTTATACAAGGAACAAAATATACTATTTTAATTTCATTCTTTTCAGTTTTACTTGGAATAGTTTTTGGAACAATTTTATCTCTAATGAGAATTTCAAATAATAAAATATTAAAAATGATTTCTACATCATACATTGAATTCATGAGGGGAACTCCCCTCATGGTTCAGTTGTTTATTATTTACTATGGACTAGATGTATCAAGCATTGTTGGTGGTGGATTTGGAGATATTATATCAGGTATAATTACACTTTCTTTAAACAGTGGAGCTTATGTTGCTGAAATAATAAGATCTGGTATACAAGCAGTAGATAAAGGTCAAATGGAGGCTGCAAGAAGTCTTGGAATGCCTTATAACATGGCAATGAGATATATAATATATCCTCAGGCATTTAAAAATATTTTACCTGCACTTGTAAATGAATTTATAGTAGTTATAAAGGAATCATCAATAGTTTCTATTATAGGAATTCATGAACTTATGTATAATGCAGATACAGTTAGAGGAGTTACATTTAGGGCATTTGAACCATTAATAATTGCAGCACTAATATACTTTTTACTAACTACTTCACTATCAAAAGTTTTAAGCAAGTTAGAAGGGAGATTGAGGGTAAGTGATTGAAGTTAAAGGACTAAATAAAAAATTTAATAGTTTACATGTTCTAAAAGATGTAGATTTAAAGGTTGAAAAGGGTGAAGTAGTAGTTATAATTGGTCCAAGTGGATCAGGTAAAAGTACACTGCTTAGGTGCTTAAATCTCCTAGAGGTTCCTGAGGGTGGAGATGTTATATTTGAAGGAATAAAAATAAATGATAAAAATATTGATATAAATTCAATAAGACAAAGAATGGGAATGGTGTTTCAAAGCTTTAATCTGTTTCCAAACATGAATGTAATTGAGAATATAACTTTATCACCAGTTAAACTAAAAAAGGTTAGTTTAGATGATGCAAAAAATAAAGCAATTTCATTATTAAAAAGTGTGGGACTTGAGGATAAGGCAAACTATTTCCCGTCAAAACTTTCTGGAGGCCAAAAACAGAGAGTTGCAATAGCAAGAGCCCTCGCTATGGAGCCTGATGTTATGTTATTTGACGAACCAACATCTGCACTAGACCCTGAGATGGTTAAGGAAGTTTTAAACGTTATGAAGAAACTTGCTGAAGACGGAATGACAATGGTTATAGTAACCCATGAGATGAATTTTGCAAAGGAAGTAGGAGATAGAATAGTTTTTATGGATGGGGGAACTATTGTAGAGGAAGGAACTCCTGAGGAGATATTTAATAATCCTAAAAGTGACAGACTAAAGGAGTTTTTGAGCCACTTCTAAAAAATAAAAGTTTAACAGATATATGTAGTTATAGCTAATAGGTAGTTTTATTTACAAGACTATCTATTGGCTTTTTTATTTTTGATTACTATAATGTTTAGATTTTGTTTTGAATAGATTAGTATTAAAAAAATAAATTAAATTTTATAGGAAAATTATTATCAATTAACAAAAAGTATTGTATAATATAAATATAAAAAGACAACAGGAGGTTTTATATATGCTTAAATTTATAATTGCATTGTTGCCAATATTATGGTTAATAATTTCATTAAGTGTTTTTAAGATAACTGGATATAAAGCAAGCATTGTTGCACTTTTATTAACTTCAGTTACTTCTTTGGCATTTTTTAACTTTAACATAACAAACTTATCAACCTCAATATTAGAAGGTTTTGTTATGGGGCTGTGGCCAATAATGATAGTAATTATTGCCTCAATTTTTACTTATAATGTAACTGTATATACAAAGGCAATGGAAAAAATAAAAGAAATGCTTTCTAATATAACAGAGGATAAGAGAATACAAGTTTTAATTATTGCTTGGGCATTTGGTGGTTTTTTAGAGGCAATAGCAGGATACGGAACAGCTGTTGCTATACCTGCAAGTATATTAATAGCCCTAGGGTTTGATCCTATATTTTCTGCTGTTATTTGTCTTATAGCAAATACAGTTCCAACAGCATTTGGTGCAGTTGGGATACCTGTAATTACTCTAAGCCAAGTTACAAACCTAAGTGTTAATACATTAAGTTACTTTATTACATTACAACTTACAATATTTATAATCCTTATCCCATTTATACTAGTTATTATGACAACTAGAAACATAAAGGGAATAAAGGGGGTAGGCTTTATAGCCTTTATGTCTGGTTTATCATTTGCACTACCACAGATATTTGTTGCAAAATATTTAGGAGCTGAACTTCCTGCACTTATTGGAAGTATTTTATCTTTAATTACAACAATTTATCTAGCGAGAAGAAAATCAAGAATTTCATATAATATAGATATAAGGGAAGCTATTATTTCTTGGATGCCATATATATTAGTATTTATATTAGTTCTAGCTACTAGCCCAATTATAAAGCCACTAAATCAATTTTTAGGACACTATAAGACGCTTATATATATCTACTCAGGAGAAAATGCAAAGCCATATATAATAAAATGGCTAACAACTCCAGGACTTTATATATTAATTGCTGGATTTATTGGTGGACTAATTCAAGGTGCAAATGTAAGAGAGATTTATGGGGTATTAGTTAAAACATTGAAGCAGCTCTCTAAATCAACAATAACTGTTTTAACAATAGTAGCTATGGCTAAAGTAATGGGTTATAGTGGCATGATTCAAACAATAGCAGCTGAGATTGTTTCAATGACAGGTAGTTTTTATCCTATAATATCTCCTATTATTGGCGCAATAGGAACATTTGTAACAGGAAGTGATACATCATCAAACCTTTTATTTGGACAACTCCAAAGGGATGCTGCCTTAAATTTAAAACTAAATGAATTTTGGCTTGTTGCAGCAAATACTTCGGGTGCAACAGCAGGTAAAATGATATCACCTCAAAGCATTGCAATTGCAACATCAGCAACGGGACTTATGGGAAGTGAAGGGAAGATATTAAACAAAACAATAGCATTTTGTATTGGGTATGTGTTTATTTTAGGCCTACTTGTATATTTTATTTCAACTATTTTATAGAAAACAATTGATATATCATAAACACAAGAGCCAAGAGTTAATTTTATACTCTATGGTTCTTGTGTTTAATAAAGTCTGTTTAACGGCTAACTTTACTTATTTAGAAAAATATGATATATTGACATTAGAGAGTGAATATTATATTATTAAATACACACGTTAATGATGGTGATAAATATGAAGGGTGAAAATAAGACATTAGCCGAAAATAGAAAAGCAAGACATGATTACTTTATAGAAGAAACTTTTGAAGCAGGAATAGAGCTTGTTGGTACTGAAGTTAAATCAGTAAAACTAGGCAAAGCAAATCTAAAGGATAGCTATGCAGAAGTTAGAAATGGGGAATTATTTGTATATAATCTTCACATAAGCCCATACGAAAAAGGGAATATATTTAATAAAGACCCATTAAGACCAAGAAAGTTATTGATGCACAAAAGAGAAATAATGAGACTTGCAGGACTAGTTTCCCAAAAGGGATATACTTTAGTTCCATTATCTTTATATCAAACAAGAGGATTAGTAAAAATGCAACTTGCTCTTGCAAAGGGTAAAAAACTCTATGACAAGAGAGAAGATATAGCTAAAAAAGATGCAATGAGAGAAATTGAAAACCATTTCAAAGAAAAGTCCCGCTACTAACATGGGGGCGTCTAGGATTTCGACGGGGGAGGTAGTGGTTCAGGAAGCGAGCCGAGGCACCTGGTACCTCGTTAAAAAACTGGGACTTAAATATAAACGCAAACGATAATTTAGCTTTAGCTGCCTAATTTACGGTAGCCGTTCTACCTGGGAGTCCCACGGCCTAGGATAGGGCGTCGACTAGTGGGGAACGGGCCTATGTAAGCTTTGCCATAGGTCGGCATCTATGAAGCTACTGAAG
>JAOAFH010000144.1 GCA_026416355.1 Clostridiales bacterium
GTGGGCTCGGAGATGTGTATAAGAGACAGGTGCAAACCTTTACAGAAAAATATGGAAGCAGTCCCTGAGCTATCTGTTGAAATTATAGTAGACAGAATCGCGAGCTGGCGTTAAGGCTTAAAGTGACCATTATGGTAACTAGGGTGGTACCGCGGAGTTTACCTTCGTCCCTAATATTGGGATGAGGGTATTTTTATTTGGTAAATAAAGTAATAATATAAACTAAGGAGGTAGTTAGGATGAATTACATGGGTTTAAACGAAATAAGAGAAAAATATCTATCATTTTTTGAAAGCAAACAACATCTAAGAATGCCTAGTTTTTCACTTGTACCACAAAATGATAAAAGCCTTTTATTAATAAATGCAGGTATGGCACCATTAAAGCCATATTTTACAGGTCAAGAAGTACCACCAAATAAAAGAGTAACTACTTGTCAAAAGTGTATAAGAACTGGTGATATAGAGAGAGTAGGAAAAACAGCGAGACATGGTACTTTCTTTGAAATGCTTGGTAACTTTTCATTTGGTGACTATTTTAAAGAAGAAGCTACTGCCTGGGCTTGGGAGTTTGCAACAGAAGTTTTAAAACTTCCAAAGGATAGACTTTATGTTACTATATATCAAGATGATGATGAGGCATTTGAAATATGGACTAAAAAAGTTGGGGTTCCAGCAGAAAAAATATATAGAATGGGAAAAGAGGATAACTTCTGGGAAATAGGTCAAGGTCCATGTGGTCCATGTTCAGAGCTTTATTTTGATAGAGGTGCAGATAAAGGTTGTGGAAAACCAGATTGTAAAGTAGGTTGTGATTGTGATAGATTTATAGAATTCTGGAACTTAGTATTTACACAATTTAATAAAGAAGAAGATGGTACATATAGTAGACTTGAAAACCCAAACATTGATACAGGAATGGGACTTGAAAGAATTGCAACTATAATGCAAGAGGTTGATTCAATTTTTGAAGTTGATACAATAAAGGCTATTTTAAATAAAGTATGTGAAGTAGCTAATTATAAATATGGTTCAGATGAAACAAAGGATGTATCAATTAGAGTTATAACAGACCACATTAGAAGTGTAACTTTTATGGTTAGTGATGGTATATTGCCTTCAAATGAAGGACGTGGATATGTACTAAGAAGACTACTTAGAAGAGCCGCAAGACATGGTAAGCTTCTTGGAATAGATAAATCATTCCTATACAATATTTGTGATGTAGTTATAGAAAATTCAAAACAAGCTTATCCAGAACTTCAAGAAAAGAAGGACTTCATTAAGAAGGTTATTAAGCTAGAAGAAGAAAGATTTGATGAAACAATAGACCAAGGATTGACTATATTAAATCAATATATTGATGAATTAAAGGCAAAGGGAAATAAAGAGCTAGAAGGAGAAAAGGCATTTAAGCTTTATGACACATATGGGTTCCCAATTGAGCTTACATTAGAAATATTAGAAGAGCAAGGACTTGGAGTTAATTTAGAAGCATTTGAAAAGGAAATGGCAGCTCAAAAGGAAAGAGCACGTTCAGCAAGAGAAGAAACAAACTATATGGGAACAGATCAAGATATATTTAGTACTATTCCTGCAGAAGTTAAAACAGAGTTTGTTGGATATCAAAATATTGAAGGTCAGGGAAAAGTTTTATATATAGCAAAGGATGGTCAATTTGTAGATAAAGCTAAAGAAGGAGACGAAGTAACAATAGTATTGGATACAACAACATTCTATCCTGAAATGGGTGGCCAAATTGGTGATAATGGTTTAATATTCAATGAAATTTGTGAAGTAAAGGTTGAAGATTGCAAAAAGACACATGGTAACAAGATACTTCATGTATGTAAAGTAACTAAGGGAGAAATAAATGTAGGAGCAACTGTTACAACTAAAGTTGAAGGTTCAAGAAGAATGGATATAGCTAGAAACCATACAGCTACGCACCTTCTACACAAAGCACTTAGAGAAGTATTAGGAAGCCATGTAGAACAATCTGGTTCACTTGTTTCACAAGACAGATTAAGATTTGACTTTACTCATTTTGAAGCTCTATCGCATGAAGAGTTAGAAAAAATAGAAGCACTTGTAAACGAAAAAATATTAGAAGCACTAAGTGTTGAAACAGTAGAAACAACAATTGAAGAAGCTAAGAAAATGGGGGCTATGGCTCTATTTGGTGAAAAATATGGTGCAACAGTTAGAGTTGTTAGGGCAGGTAACTTTAGTATAGAACTTTGTGGAGGAACACACGTAAACAATACTGCAACAATAGGAATGTTTAAGATAGTTTCAGAAGGTGGAGTTGCAGCGGGTATAAGAAGAATAGAAGCTGTAACTGGTAAGGGAGCAATCGAATATGTGAAGAACCTTGAATTAACTATTGCTGAAGTTGCAAAGATTTTAAAAACAACACAAAGGGAAGTTGTAAGAAGAGTTGAAGTTATAGTTAATGAAATTAAGGAAAAGGATAGAGAAATAGAATCACTAAAGAGCAAGATGGCTGGTAGTGTTGCAGATGAAATAATTAATTCTGCAAAAGATATAAAGGGAGTTAAGGTTGCAACTGCAAAGGTAGACTTAGATGCAGATGGACTTAGAACACTTGGAGATAAATTAAAAGAAAAAATGGGAACATGCTTGATAGTATTAGCAAGCAACAAGGATGGAAAAGTTATATTTGTTTCAATGGCAAGCAAAGACGCAGTAGCAAAAGGAGCCCATGCAGGAAATGTAATAAGAGAAGTAGCTAAAATAGCTGGTGGTGGCGGTGGAGGAAGACCAGACATCGCACAAGCAGGTGGAAAAGATGCTTCAAAAATTGAAGAAGCGCTAAATAAAGTTACTGACATTGTTGAAACAATGATAAAATAATGGTATATTATGTATAAGAATAAACAAAGGAAGGTGTTGACAATGGCAGAGCACCATGAAACTATGAAATTCAATTTTGAACTAGAACCTAATCAAAAGGTTAGAGAAGTTTTAGATGAAGTTTATCAAGCACTTCAAGAAAGGGGATATAACCAAATAAATCAATTAGTTGGATATATATTATCAGGAGATCCGACTTATATTACAAGCCATAAAAATGCAAGAACTGTTATAAGAAGAGTAGAAAGAGATGAAATATTAGAAGAACTATTCAAGGTTTATTTAGAGAATAAGTAATGGGTTGCATTGGAGTTATCTCCAATGCAACTTAAATTTTAAAGGGTGGTTAATGTGCATTATAACTATTTAGGTAAAACAAATATAAAAGTTTCAAAACTTTGTTTTGGAAGTTTAACAGTAGGCCCACTTCAAGCAAATCTTGATGTGGAGGAAGGTGCTAAAATTATTGCTCACGCATTTGATAATGGTATTAATTTTATAGATACTGCAAAGTTATATAAAACATATCCATATATTAAACGAGCACTTGAACTTACTAAAAATAAAGATATAATTATTTCATCAAAATCATATGATTATACGTATGAAGGAATGAAGGAAAGTGTTCAAGAGGCACTTGAGTGTATGGGTGTTAAGAAATTAGGCATTTTTATGTTGCATGAGCAAGAGAGTAGGCTTACATTAAAGGGACATAATGACGCCTTGAGATATTTAATTTATGCAAAAAAGCAAGGATTAATAGATGCAGTTGGTGTATCAACCCATGCAGTTGAAGTTGTTGAAGCAATTTCTACAATGCCAGAAGTTGATGTTGTACATCCAATAGTAAATATAAAAGGATTAGGTATCATTGATGGTACGATAGAAGATATGCTAAAGGCAGTTAAACTAGCATATGACAATGGTAAAGGTATTTTTGCTATGAAACCACTAGGTGGAGGCAATTTGCTTAATTCATATGATGAATGTTTAAATTTTGTTCTTAATATACCTACAATACATTCAATAGCCCTAGGTATGCAAAGTATTGATGAAGTTAATGCGAATATAGCAAAATTTATGGGTAAAAATATTGATGAGGAATTAAAAAATAGATTAAAAAATAAAAATAAAAGATTATTAATAGAAGATTGGTGTTCAGCATGCGGGAGTTGTATAGAAGCATGCCCAAATAATGCATTAGAAATAGCTAATGATAGGGCAGTTGTAGATGAAGAAAAATGCTTATTATGTGGCTATTGCTCACAATATTGTAAAGATTTTTGTATTAAAATTGTATAGGAGGGTATAATGAGGATATTAGGTTTAGATGTAGGAGATAAAACGATAGGAGTAGCTGTAAGTGATCCACTAGGTTGGACAGCTCAAGGAATAAAAACTATTAAAAGAATAGGTATTAAAAAAGATTTACAAGAAATAATAAATATTGTTAATGAATATAATGTTGAGAAGATAGTTGTTGGTCTTCCTAAAAACATGAATGGAACTCTAGGTCCACAAAGTGAAAAAGTATTAAAATTTTGTGATAAACTAAAAGAAGTTTGCAATTTGGAAATAATATTAGAGGATGAAAGACTAACAACAATGGCTGCAGAAAGAACCCTTATAGAAGCCGAAATGCACTGGTCAAAAAGAAAAAAGGTAATAGATACAGTTGCAGCGACATATATTCTACAAGGGTATCTAGATAAAGCCAAAAAATAATTTAGTTGACAATATTTAAAATAAAACTTAAAATCAAATTATAAACTTGAAAGAGGTGAATTTTATGGAAAATATGGATAACATCATTGTATTAACAGACGAAAATGGTCAAGAAACTCAATTTGAATTCATTACAGATCTAGAAGTAGATGGAAACATTTACTACGTACTATATCCTGTAGATTCAGAAGAAGAAGATGCAGTAGTATTTAAGGTAGATGTAGATGACGAAGGACAAGAAGTTCTTTCAGTTATAGAAGATGATGAAGAGTTTGAAAAAGTAGCTGAAGCTTACCAAGAATGGCTTGACAGCGAAGAAGATTTTGAATTTGACGAAGATGAAGAAGAATAAGGATGTACCTTAAGGTATATCCTTTTTTTATACTCAATTAAGGAGGAAAATTATGGGGCTAAAAATTGAAGGCGAAAAGATAAAAGCAAAGTTTATAGAAAGACCTAATAGATTTCAAGCTGTTGTTGAAATTGATGGAGAGATGGAAATAGTACATGTTCCAAATACAGGTAGATTAAAGGAATTATTAATACCAGGAGCAACTGTCTATCTTTTAAAAAGCAATGATACAAAAAGAAAAACTAAATATACCCTTATGTTTGTAGAAAAGGGAGAAAACTTAATATGTATTTATTCTAGCTTAGCAAATAGGGTTTTAGAAAATGCACTAAAGGAAGGTCAGATTCATCTAGGATATGGACTATTAAAAAGAGAGGTTGTATATGGAGAGAGTAAATTTGATTTTATGATTGAGGGAGAAAATAAAACATATATTGAGGTAAAGTGTGTAACATTAGAGGAGGATGGTATTGCTAAATTTCCTGATGCGCCAACAGAAAGAGGGGTTAGGCATATTTATGAGCTAATTGATGCAAAGAAAAATGGATATATTAGTAAAATTGTGCTTGTTGCATTTATGGACTATGTAAAATATTTTGTTCCAAATTATATTACTGATAAAAAATTCTATGAAGCACTTAAAAAAGCAAAAGATGAAGGTGTTGATATAATGTGTTTGAAATGTAAAATAACAGTTGATGAAATAAGCATTCTAGATGAAATTCCTGTAAATTTAGATATTGACATTCATTCTCATTAAGCATATAATAATATTGAGAATGAATTTCAGTGTTAGGGGATGGTTTTATGACATTAGATATGGCTAAAAAAGGTCAAAAGATATTCATAAAAAAAATAAATGATGACAACATTAGGGTTCAAGCTATTAGACTTGGCATATATGAAGGAGCAAAAGTTAATTGTTCTTTGAAGATTCCATTTGGCCCTATTATTTTAGGTAATAGAATGCAAGAAATTGCTGTAGGTAGAAGTTTGGCTAAAAAGATACAAATTGACATTATAGAGGAGGGCGCATAATGGATTGTTGTACAAACATTAAAATAGATATACCCAAAGGAGCAAAAAAGATTGTTTTAGCAGGTAATCCTAATGTAGGAAAATCTGTGTTTTTTAATGCGTTAACAGGAATGTATGTTGATGTTTCAAACTTTCCAGGAACGACTGTGGATATATCACATGGAAAGTACGAGAATGATGTAATTATAGATACACCTGGTGTTTATGGAGTATCTTCATTTAATGATGA
>JAOAFH010000174.1 GCA_026416355.1 Clostridiales bacterium
CACTTTAAAGCAGATTGGGATGGAGCATATTCAACATTTCTTGTAGAGAATGGAGAAGCAAAACTTGATATCTATTATGAAGGACCACAAAATTGGTCAACACAACTTGCTCAACAAGGCTTAACTATTGAAAAAGGGAAAACATATGTAATTAGTTTTGATGCAAGAACAACCTTCGACAGAAATATACAGGTTATTATTGAACACAACGGTGGAGAATATACAAAATATTTAGGTCCACAGGAAGTTTATTTAACAAGTGAAATGAATCATTATAGTTTTGAATTTACTATGAATGCAGAAACTGATTCTAATGCACATTTAGTATTTGCTCTAGGAAAAATAGAAGGTAATGAGTTTCCATTACCACCTCATACTATCTATATAGATAATGTTGTTTTAGAACAAAAGTAGATAGTGTAACTTGAAAATTTAAATGTAGGGCTGCTTTATTTATCTTATAAACTAAGAGCCATTAACAATTTGGAAGTGTTACGACAAACATTAATAAACTTTTAATAGTTATTAAGTTTGTATCAATATCCTTCTTAAATTGTTGAATGGCTCATATCATTAAAGTATTTTGAGGAAGCTTAATTCATCTATAGGTAACTTTTATAGGCAACATTGTTTGTTTATTAACAAAAATTTTGGCGAAAATGAATGTCGAAAAAAGTAGAATTATATAATAATTATAAATATTTTATATTTTTTCACAGAAACCCTAGATTTTTAACAGAAATCATGTATAATTAATAAAAAAAGTTTTTGCCATTTATCATTATATTGTTAAATTAAATTTACAAAAAAGGGGGTACAGAAGTTGCCATATAGTAAAAAAAATGCATTTTTGTTTGAGTCAGATGTCAAAAAATTTATATCAGGTGAACACTATGAAAGTTACAAATTTATGGGGAGTAAGCTTTTAAATTATAAGGGTAAGGATGGTGCAAGTTTTTGTGTATTTGCACCAAATGCCAAAGAGGTTAGAGTTGTTGGTAACTTTAATGGGTGGAATGGCAGAAGTCACAGAATGTATAAGGTTCTAAATACAGGTCTGTGGTGGTTATTTATAGAGGGGATAAATGATGGGGAAATATATAAATACGAGATACATAAAAGAGACGGCAGCATAGTTTTAAAATCAGATCCATATGCTATTTACTCTGAATTAAGACCGAATACGGCCTCTATAGTAACAGAACTTAAGGAGAATAGATGGAATGATGAAAAGTGGCTAAATAAAAGGGAAAATAGCAATATATATGAATCTCCTGTAAATATTTATGAGGTTCATTTAGGCTCATGGATGAGAGGAGAAGGAAATAGACTTTTAAGTTATAGAGAAATAGCAGACAAACTATGCGACTATGTACTAGATATGGGTTATACCCATGTTGAAATAATGCCTGTTTCAGAATATCCACTTGATGAATCATGGGGATACCAACCAACAGGATACTTTTCGGTAACAAGTAGATATGGAAGACCAGAGGACTTTAAATATTTGATAGACAAGCTACATCAAAATGGAATTGGTGTAATACTTGATTGGGTTCCAGGTCATTTTTGCCGCGATGAACATGGCTTATACTGTTTCGATGGTGGACATGTCTTTGAGTCAGATAATCCTCTTCTTGCAGATAATTGGGATTGGGGGACTGCCAATTTTGATTATGGCAAAGCAGCAGTACAAAGTTTCTTAATTTCCAATGCGCTATATTGGTTTGAAGAATTTCATGTAGATGGCTTAAGGGTTGATGCAGTTGCAGCAATGCTTTATTTAGACTATGGTAAACAAAATATGAATATTAGAAATAAGTTTGGTGGCAGAGAAAATTTAGAGGCAGTAGAGTTTTTAAGAAAGCTAAATAAGGCAATATTTGAAAGGGTAAAAAATCCACTAATGATTGCAGAGGAGTCAACAGCATGGCCGCTTGTTACTTATCCTGTTCATGATGGAGGATTAGGCTTTAATTATAAATGGAATATGGGTTGGATGAATGATATGCTTCGCTATATGCAAACAGATTTCCCATATAGAAAAGATAATCATAACCTAGTTACATTTTCAATTATGTATGCCTTCTCTGAGAATTTTGTTTTGCCACTATCACATGATGAGGTTGTTCATGGTAAAAAATCATTGATTGATAAGATGCCTGGAACATATGAAGAGAAGTTTGCTAATCTTAGAGCATTTTATGGCTATATGATGACTCATCCAGGTAAAAAACTATTATTTATGGGTGGAGAATTTGGACAATTCATTGAATGGAGATTTTATGAAGGATTAGAGTGGTTTATGCTAAAGTATCCAATGCATGATGCTCTAAAGAGATATGTAAAGGATTTAAATGAATTATACAAAGATAATTCAGAACTATATGAATTAGACCATAAGATGGAAGGGTTTGAGTGGATAGATGCATCAAATGCACATCAATCTGTATTCTCATTTATTAGAAGAAATAAAGATGGTGACTATGTTGTAGTAATATGCAACTTCAATAAAGGCAAATATGAGGACTTTAAAATAGGTGTTCCAGAACTTTGTGAATATGAAGAAATATTCAATAGTGATAGAGATATTTATGGAGGCAGTAATTTTATTAACAATGATGTAATAATGGCAAAAAATCAGGAATGGCACGGAAGAAAATATCATATAAATGTAAAGGTCGCACCACTATCATTTTGTGTGCTAAAACCAATAAAGGAAGCATAGGGGGGGTAACATGCCAAAGAAAGAAATTGTAGCAATGATATTAGCAGGTGGTCAAGGAAGTAGATTAAAAATACTTACTAGAACTAATGCAAAGCCAGCTGTACCATTTGGAGGAAAGTATAGAATAATAGATTTTACACTAAGTAACTGTTCAAACTCAGGAATAGATACTGTAGGTGTATTAACACAGTATCAACCACTTATATTACATTCCCATATAGGAATAGGTTCTGCATGGGATTTAGACAGAAGGTTTGGAGGAGTTGCACTTCTTCCACCATTTGAAAGTGAGTCAGGAGGAAATTGGTATAAGGGAACAGCAGATGCTATTTTCCAAAACATAAGCTTTATAGACTATTATGATCCTGAATATGTGTTAATACTTTCAGGTGACCATATATACAAAATGGACTATTCAAAAATGTTAGATTACCACAAGGAAAAGAAGGCAGATGCAACAATAGCTGTTATAGAGGTTCCTTTAAAAGAAGCATCAAGATTTGGAATAATGAATGCAGAAGAAGATGGCAAGATTTATGAATTTGAAGAAAAGCCAAAGAAACCAAAGAGTACATTGGCTTCAATGGGTATTTATATTTTCAATTGGCAAAAATTAAGATCATATTTAAGGGAAGATGAAAAGGATCCTGAATCACAAAGAGATTTTGGTAAAAACATAATTCCAAAGATGCTAGAAGGTGGATTAAAACTTTATGCATATAAGTTTGATGGATATTGGAAGGATGTTGGAACAGTAGATAGCTATTGGGAAGCGCATATGGATTTATTGGATGAACAAAGTGGAATGGATTTAAATGATAGCTATTGGAAAGTATATACAGCTGATTACTCTTATCCCCCTCAATATATAGGAGTTGATGCAGAGGTTAAAAATTCCCTTGTTGTAGAAGGTTGTATAATAGAGGGCGAAGTTAGAAATTCTGTTTTATCCTATGGAGTAAAGGTTGCAAAGAATGCAAAAGTAGTTGATTCAATTATTATGAACGGAACAGAGATAGAAGAAGGAGCTTTTGTATGTAGAGCAATAATAGGAAAAGGCTGCAAAGTTAGAGCAGGGGTTCATGTTGGAAATTGCCAAGATATTGTGCTAATTGGTGACAACAAAGATATCAAAGAAAACACTAAGAATGAATGACTGGGGGGTAAATTATGCTAAAGGATTATATGGGAATAATTTCATTAAGTGAAGATGAAAGCAATATTAGAAGCTTAACAGTACACAGACCAATAGCTTCTATACCAATATTTGCAAGATATAGAGTAATAGATTTTATTCTTTCAAATATGAAAAACGCAGGCATCACTAATGTGGGTATTTTTACTCAAACAGCATCAAGATCACTTATTGACCATATTGGAACAGGTAAGCCTTGGGATATGAATAGAAAAAATGATGGAGTATTTATATTCAATAGATATTTAAATGCAGCTGTTAATAGTGATATAAAGCTTCTTAAAAACAATCTAGAGTTTTTATATAGAAGTAAAAAGAACAAGGTTATATTAGCATCATCATACATGGTTTGTAACATGGATTTAGAAGAAATAGCATATGAACATGAAAAAAGCGATGCTGATGTAACAGTTGTGTATAAAAAAGTTGAAAATGGAGATAATATGTTTTTAAATTGTGATTCTTTAAATATTGACAAAGATGGAAGAGTCACAAGTGTTGGTAGAAATCTTTGCTTAACAGATACAGCAAATGTAAGTATGGATGTTTTTATAATGAATAAAGAGTTCTTCATTGACTGTATTTTAAGATGTATTCAAGATGGTGGTTGCGATACAATTAAGCAATATATTTATGCTAATCTTAAAAAGTTTGATGTAAGGGCGCACGAATTTAAGGGTTATGTGGGATGTATAAACTCAGTAAATTCATATTATAGGGTTTCTATGGATATATTAGATTATAATGTAATGAATGAGCTTTTAAATACAAGCAAAGTTTATACAAAATCAAATGACTCAGCACCAACTAAATATCTAAATGGTTCTGAAATAGTTAACTCCCTTGTGGCAAATGGGTGTGTAATTAAAGGAACAGTAAAAAATAGTATAATATCCCGTGGTGTTGTTATTGAAGAGGGAGCAGAGGTTATAAACTCAATTGTATTCCCTAAGTGTGTAATTAATAAAAATGTAAAACTAAAGAATGTTATTCTAGACAAAAATGTTGAAATCGAAGAGGATAAGGTATTGATAGGAGATAAAAATTACCCAGTAGTTATTGAAAAGGGTAGCTATGTTGGAATATAAAAAGGGGTGATTTCTGTGAAAATATTGTTTGCTGCATCAGAATGTTATCCATTTATTAAAACAGGTGGTTTAGCAGACGTTGCATATGCATTACCAAAGGCACTTAGAAAACTAGGTGTTGATGTTAGGGTTATTTTACCAAAATATTCAGATATAAACTATGATTTCAAAAGCAAAATGAGACATTTAACTCATTTTGATGTATGGGTTGGTTGGAGAAGGCAATACTGTGGAATAGAGTATTTAGAGTATGATGGAATTCCATTTTATTTCATAGACAATGAATATTATTTTAAAAGACCAGGGGCATATGGTTACTACGATGATGGAGAGAGGTTTGCATATTTTAGTAGAGCAATACTAGAGGCAATATATAATATAGACTTTAAGCCAGATATTATTCATCTAAATGACTGGCATACAGCAGCATCATCAGTTCTTTTAAAGCATCATTACTGGCATAGTGACTTCCACAAAAACATAAAAACAGTTTTTACAATACACAACCTTAAGTTCCAAGGTGTATTTGGAAGAGAAGTTTTAGGAGACCTTTTGGGATTAAATGACGGATACTTTACTGAAGATAAGATGAAATATTATGATGCTGTATCATTTATGAAGGGTGGAATAATTTACTCAGACAAGGTAACAACAGTTAGCCCAACATATACAGAGGAAGTTAAAACTCCATTCTATGGAGAAGGATTACATGGACTACTAGCAGGAGTTTCATATAAGTTTACAGGTATCTTAAATGGTGTTGATTATGATGTTTATAATCCAAAAACAGATAATAGTATATATCTAAGATATGATGTAAATTCAATTGAAAACAAGAAAAAGAATAAGGTTGCTCTACAAAGAGAATTAAACCTTGAAGTTAATGAAAATATTCCAATGATAGGTATAGTGTCAAGACTAACAGACCAAAAGGGATTTGACCTTGTTGCAAATGTTATTGAAGATAT
>JAOAFH010000150.1 GCA_026416355.1 Clostridiales bacterium
ACATGTTCTAATATAAGTGTTCTATCTCTTTCTACATCTACAACTTGAATATATGGAACAAGTCCCATTCCACAATTGTTGCTTAAGGTATCCCTTATCTCCTTCCATCCTTCATCATCTGAAACCTCTTTAACTATATAATCACTATCCCTTTTTGCATATTCAAATAGATTCATTTCTTGACAGAGCTCTAAAGTTAAATATCTTCTTATAAAGGAATAGTCTCTTTCAACTTCTCTGACTTCAAATATCTTTTTAGTTCCATATCGTTTTTCTAAATCCTCAAACATCTTAAATCCAAGATAATATGGATTTATTCCTCCAAGCCTTGGAGATACTACATCATTATGTCTTTTTATAAACTCAAGATGTAAGTTCTGAGGAAGCTCTAATTTATTTAATATCTTATAGTGCCAATAACTAGCCCAACCTTCATTCATAATCTTTGTTTCAATTTGTGGTATAAAATATAGTGCTTCCTCCCTTATCATCTCAACAATTGTCTTTTTATAGTCTTCTATATCACTATATTTAATTATAAAGAGAAGTAAGTCATCCTCTGGCAGATTATATTTGCCTTCTTGTTTTTCATTTTCTTGAACTTTACTTATGGTTCTTGAAACTTGAAGTTTCAATGCATGTGCAGCATCTATTATTCTCTCAACCTCATCAAGACCAATATAAGGATTTTTAATATACTCTCTTATTAAATCTGCATGTCTTTTAAACATTTCAATAGTATAATTTGCTTTTGTTCCTTCTTTAAATAATCTATTATTTTTAAAAAAATCATTATGACCATAAACATGTGCCATTGTTAAAATTTGAAGTAGCAATGTGTTTTCCTTCATCAAATACCCTAAGCATGGATTAGAGTTTATAACCATTTCATATGGTAATCCTGTTAAATTGTATTTATATAAAGTTTTGTTTCTTTCATATGCCTTACCAAAACTCCAATGGGGATATCTTGATGGCATTCCTATATATGCTTCATATGATAGCATCTCTTCATAACTAACTATTTCAAACTCCTGCTCATAGTAATCTAGACCAAAGTCAGATGCTATTTTCTCAATCTTTTCATTCCATTCCATAAGCTCTTTAATAGAATAATCCATCAATATCCCCCCTTCTGTTTCTTTTTAAGCATAGCCTTTAGGGCATCCCATAGTTCATGTTTATGGCTTACAGATACAGCAATAAAATTGCTATCCTTTATTTCTTTTATAAGCTTAGCCTTTATTGTCATACTATAACTATTTGGCATAACCTCTGCATAAGCAAATAAATTACATATTCTACATATTTCCTTAGCAGCCTTTATTGTTCTTTCATCATCTTCGCTCCAGTTGTCACCATCACTTACATAGAAGGTATATACATTCCAGTTTTCAGGATTAAATCTAGTATTTATTATTTCAAGTGCCTTATTTAGACCGCTTGAAATATAAGTTCCACCAGACTCAACCCTATGGAAAAATTGATATTCATTAACCTCCTCTGCTGTTGTTGTATGTGCTACAAATGCAACTTGAACATTATTGTATCTTTGTCTTATAAATCTAGATAAAATATAGAAGAAGGAGCGAGCCATAAATTTTTTAGTATTATCCATAGAACCTGAAATATCCATAATGCAAATAATTGCTGCATTGCTCTCTCTTCTAAACTTCTTTTTAATTTTAAAATATCTTAAATCATCCTCGATAAATGGAAATCTTTCAAGTTCAACAGGCAAGTTTAGCTCCCTTAATGCCCTTTTTCTTGCCTGCTTTCTCTTTATCTTTTCCATAGCCGTTCTTTTTTTAGCAAGCCTTGGGCGAATACCATGCTTTTGATAGCCATCTCTTTTTTTGCTGCTTTCCACCAATATCTCTGATGTCTTCTTCCTATCCATATCAGGGAGCTCTAAGTCTTCAAACAAGTAGTTTAAGATATCATCTATTGTTATTTCAAGTTCATACATTTCCTCTCCCTCTTGGTTGCCTGCCCCCTGTTGCCCTGCTCCCTGCTTTTTCTCACTTCCTATTCTATCTCCCCTTTTCTCGCTACCATCCCCTGATGCAACACCCTTTGAATTTTTACCATATACAAATTGGTATTCCTTAAGTCCTCTTATTGGTATTTTTACCTTTTTGTTTTTGCCTTCACCTATTATGCTCTCCTCTGATAAAATATCAGCAAGATTATCCTTTATAGCCTTTTCCACTAGCTTTTTATGTCTTCTTCTGTCCTCTATGGAACGATCATGTTCAACTGGATCAGAATGCATATCACGAAAAATTGCCATACTCATCAATCCTTCCATAGGTTGTTTGCAGCATATTTTAATATTACATCACAGCAATGGTCACAATATCCATCCTCCTTCATCTTTTCAACCATTGCATTGTATTTCTTGTCTTGTTCCTTATCTCTAACCTTTGATTTTGTTATAATTCTTGTTAAATCCTTTACTGATGCAATAAGTTTCTTTTCAATTGCTTCTTTTAGTGGTTCATATGATGTGTAATCAATCTTTCCACCATTTCTTATAACATAGAACATATATGATGTTACGTCTGTTCTAAATCCTTTAGCTGCATTTGGTGATATTCCTATTTGTTCTTCTATAGATCTCATAAATGCTTCATCTGGGTTTAGTTCTTCTCCTGTTGCCTTATCCTTAATCTTTGTTTTGTTTACATATGCCTCTGCATTATCAATATAGTTATTAAATAAACTTTCTGCTTGTTCTCTAAATCCATGAATAAATGCTTTAGTTATTTCTTTTTCTAGAATCTTGTTATATTCTTTTCTTATTGCGTCTTGAATAAATGCTGTGTATTTTTTCTTGTCATCTTCACTAGCATCTAACTCTTTAATTGACTTCAATATACTTTCCATAACACTTAGTGGGTTTATACAATCATGTTCTGAATTTGATAGGGCATTATCTATTGCCTTTATAATAAATCTTGTTGAAATACCATTCATTCCTTCCCTTGGACCAGCCTCTTCCCTTAGTTCCTTTATATCAATCTTTTTAGTTGTTCCATTTTCAAGTATATCTTCGCCATTATATAACTTAAGCTTTGTCATTATATCAACCTTATTAGATGGTGCAAGCCTTGATAAAATAGCAAACATTGCTGCAACTTCTATTGTATGTGGTGCTATGTGTGCCTTAAAGCTACTCTTCTTTAATATCTTTTCATAAATCTTTACTTCTTCACTTAATTCTAAGCAATATGGCACTTCTATTTTAACAATTCTATCTAGTATTGCTTCGTTTGTATGATCTGATTTAAACTTATTCCACTCAGCTTCATTTGAGTGGGCAATTATTATACCATCGAAATAAATCATTGGCCCTTTTCCTGGTGATGGTATTGATTTTTCTTGAGTTGCAGTGATAATTGTATGAAGATATTCAACATCATTTTTAAATACTTCAATAAATTCTACTATACCTCTATTTCCAACATTAAAGGCTCCATTTAAAGAAAGTATTCTAGGGTCATCTTCTGGATAAAGGTCCATCTTTGATATGTCAATTGAGCCTGTTAAAACTGATGTGTCTTGGTTATTTGGATCAACAGGTGGTACTACACCTATTCCCTTTCTAGACCTTATTGAAAAATTAGTTGTAACAACTGGGAAATTTTCATACTGTCCATTGTATTCATTTAACAACCTATATTTACAAACTGGACAAAGATCTCCTTCGATTTGTACATTTAAAAGTTTTTCAAAATCTCTTCTTAAGTGATTTGGAATTAAATGAAGTGGTTCTTCCCTCATTGGACATCCCTTTAAGGCATATACTGGAGGTGATGTTTCAAGGGCTCTTTTAAGAGCCTCTACTATTGATGATTTACCTGCACCAACGGGTCCTACAAGATAAAGAACCTGTCTTGATTCTTCACCCTTCATTGATGCTGAATAGAAGTAATTAACAAGTTTCATCAAAACCTTATCAATACCGAAGAATTCATCTTTAAAGAAATTATACTTTTTAATTAATTCATTACCGTATATCTTCCTTATTCTTGGGTTTTCCTCTGGTTTTAGTATTTCATATCCTTTTTCTAGAATGATGTCGTACATTCTTTTATGTGAAAGTTTAGCTATCTCTGGGTTGTTTTTTACTATCTCTAAGTATTCTAAAAATGTTCCCTCAAATTTTTCTTTGCTCTTCTTCTCCCTGTCACTCTTAATAAGCTCATTAAAATTCATATTACACCTCCAAGGTTATATCCTTGCTTATTTTATTACTATAATATGGAGGCATTACTTAAAATATGATGAAAAACATAAAATAAAAGTGCCCTAAGGCACTTATTTTACTACTTGAAGTTTCTTTTTTAAAATATATACTTGTTTTTCTGTTTCCATTTCCTTCATAGCTACATAATCTAGATTTTCCTTTATTTCTTCTGTATTTACTTCTACTCTTGTTATTGATTAACTCAACATAATTGTTTGTTCAACAACTGAATTCAAATTATTATCTAACTTATCTACCTTTATTTCTAAATTTGACACTCTTTCATTTAATTTATCTACCTTGGTTTCTAAACTTGACACCCTTTCATCTAACCTATCTACTTTAGTTTCTAAATTTAACACCCTATTGTCTAGTTCATCAACCTTTATTTCTAAATTATATACCCTTTCATCTAGTTTATCTACTTTAGTTTCAAGCCTAGATAATCTTATATCTATCTCTCCAACCTTATCTTCTAATCTTTCCATTCTTACATTTATATTTGAAATATCTTTTTCTATATTTTGTTGTGATACTTTAATATCTTCAATTGCACTTAAAATTTTATTTAAAATTGCTTCCAAACAAAAAGCACCTCCTTGTTTAATTATTTTATCATAAACTATATAGATTATAAAATAAATATATTGACTACATGGTCAATATGTAATAAAATGAAATTAAGAAATTGACCACATGGTCAAAGGAGGTATAATATGTCTATTAAATTTACCAATGTTTCAAAGGAATATAAGCTTGGAAATTCTTCTTTTTTCGCATTAAAAAACATTTCATTTGAAGCTAAAGAAGGTGAAATGGTTGCTATACTTGGTCCATCAGGTTCAGGTAAATCTACTCTACTTAATATTTTAGGTGGACTAGACAGAGCATCAAAGGGTGAGGTTATTTTTAATAGCCAAAAAATTTCAGAGCTTTCCGATAAAGAGTTAACTAAATACAGAAGAGAAAACGTCGGCTTTGTTTTTCAATTTTATAACCTAATTCCTAATCTAACTGCCTATGAAAACGTTGAAGTATCTGCAGAGCTAAATAAAGAATCCCATAGTGTTAATGAAATTTTAAATGCAGTTGGATTATCCGATAAGAAGAATAAATTCCCTCAAGAATTAAGTGGTGGAGAGCAACAAAGAGTATCAATTGCTCGAGCAATTATAAAAAATCCAAAACTTCTTTTATGTGATGAACCAACAGGTGCACTTGATTATGTAACATCTAAGGAAGTTCTAGAACTACTTGATAAAATCAATCAAGAATATGGAACTACTATATTTATTGTTACCCACAATAGCGCAATAGCTTCAATGTGCCACAGGGTAATTAAGCTAAGGGGTGGAGAAATAAGCAGTATAAAAGTAAACGAAAATAGACTCTCCCCTAAGGAGGTAGAATGGTAATGAAGCTAAATAAAAGAATTAAAAGGGTTATATTATCTAACAAAGTTCAATATATTGGTCTAACCTTTTTAGTAGCACTTTCAATTACAATGTACACTCTATTTAGTAGCCTTGCATTTAATTTTAACAAAGCAACTGAAAACTATGATAAAAATACAAATATCGAGGATGCAAAATTTTTGACACTTAAGGAGCTTGATATAGAAAAATTAGAATCAGCCTTTGATATAAAAATAGAGAAAAGACGTGAAGTTGATACTAATTATAAAGATTCGGAAGTTAGATTA
Source organism: Clostridiales bacterium (assembly GCA_026416355.1). Classification (GTDB taxonomy): domain Bacteria; phylum Bacillota; class Clostridia; order Clostridiales; family Caloramatoraceae; genus Thermobrachium. Next base: position 5,955 of record JAOAFH010000150.1, read on the forward strand.
ATAGAAAAAACAACTAAAATCAATACTCCTCTTATTATAGAAGGAAATAATGTAGCCAATGGAGAAATCGCTCTAAATCCAGCCTATGCTAAAGCCAATAAAATAAATATTGGCGATAAAATTGCTCTTGATAAAAAAGAATTTAAAGTTGTAGGTTTTGTTTCAATCCCAGATTATATTTATCCAACTAAGTCTATGACTGATTTAATGGTTGATCCTAATAAATTTGGAGTTGGTGT
>JAOAFH010000042.1 GCA_026416355.1 Clostridiales bacterium
AACATGGCTAGAAGGTGTTCATTACGGTCTTGTTGCTGGAAGGGATTTAACAGATGAAATCAATGGCTGCCATGAAAACAAAGAAGAAATATTATCTAAATTAGTTCCTGTTGGAAAGCTAAAAAAATAAGGCCTACTTGGCCTTATTTTTTATTACTTTTTTGTATACATTAAATCATAGTATTCTTGAACCATTCTAGCAGCTGAGAACTTTTCTTGAGTTGACTCAATACTATTTCTCATCATTTCTGCCCATTTAGTCTTGTTTTCATAGTAAGTTGGAACAACTTCATTTAGAAGAACTTCGTATAAACACTTAGCATCATGTGCATCTAATTCTTCTAGAGTTTCGAAGTCATCTACTCCCTTACCATCACCAAATTGCCATCCATTTACCCCATGGTTGCAAGCTTCTGGCCACCATCCATCTAGGATACTGCAGTTTAGAACACCATTCATAGCAGCCTTCATTCCTGAAGTACCTGAAGCTTCTTGAGGTCTTCTTGGGTTGTTTAACCATATATCACAGCCTCTAGTTAACATTGCACCTATTTCCATATCGTAGTTTTCTAGGAATACAACACTATTTGGATATTTCTTTGCATAGTTAACTATATCTGAAATAATTCCCTTTCCAGTGTAGTCATTTGGGTGAGCCTTACCAGCAAATATTATTTGAATCTTTCCACTTTCTAGGTATGGAGCTATTAGCTTTTCATCTGTGAAAAGTAGGTTACTTCTCTTATATGGAGCAGCTCTTCTTGAGAAACCAATTAATAACTTGTCTGCATCTAGCTTAACTCCTGTTCTTTTTTCAACAAAAGCTATAAGTTCCTTCTTTATTTCTTGGTGAACATTTAGTAGGTCTTCACCATTTTCATATGCCTTTCTTATTCTAGCATCTTGCCATGTTCCATTGTGAACACCGTTTGTAATACCAAGTATTTCTGGTCTTCCTTCAACAAATGACCACATGTCGTTAGCTGTTTCTTTGTGTAGTTGAGCAACACCATTTGCTATTCTTGACATTCTAAGAGCAGCTACTGTCATATTAAATGGATCTCCACCAAGCTTCTTCATTTGCCAGTAGTCAAGATTTAGGTATGCTCCCATGTATTCAAGAAGTTTGTGTGGATGAACTTCGTTACCAGCTGGAACTGGAGTATGAGTAGTAAATACTATTTCTTCTCTTGTAGCATCAAGTGCTTCATTGAAGCTCATACCTTCTTCCATTTTTTCTCTTATAAGTTCAAGTCCTGCAAATACAGGGTGGTTGTCATTGAAGTGGTAAACATCTACGTCTATTCCTAGTTCTCTAAGTGCTCTAACACCACCAACACCAAGGATTATCTCTTGAGCAACTCTTTCTTCTGCAAACCATCCATAAAGTTGAGCAGTAAGTAGCCTGTCTGAGTTTTCTTCAACATCAGCATCAAGTAGGTATAGTGGAATGTTTCCAAACTCTTCACACTTCCAAACCTTTAACCATACTTTTCTATCTCTTATTTCAACTGGAACTTTAACTCCTGTATCTTCTAAGAAGTCATATTCATACACACGATAAGTGTCAACTGGGAAACCATTTTCTCCTATGTATTGATCAACATATCCTTGTTTCCATTTCATACCTATTGCCACCATTGGAACATCAAGATCCTTAGCAGCCTTTATAATATCTCCTGCAAGTATTCCAAGTCCACCTGAGTAGATTTTAAAGTTTGTGTTTAAGCCGTATTCCATACAGAAATATGCAGCTCTTGGTAATGACTTACTCATGATATTTATCCTCCTTAAACGTTTAAATTGTTTTCAAATTACGGTTTTAATTATACATGATTCACTTAAATAATGCAACCGTTTGCATCAAAAATTTTATAAAAAATTTTTGATTTTATACAAATTACATAAAATTTAAATGATATATTCTACAATTTATCTTGTTCTTTTATAACTTAAACCTATTTGTCTTAGCAACTCCATCAATAGTTATGTATTACTTCATTACTAGTTTTATTGATAAATTTGTAAGTTCTTAATGTTATACAATGACAAGTACATTAGCCTTTGCTGAATTAATGAGTATTTAGAGTATATTGTTTTATTATTGTTTCATGGTTTTCAATGAACCATCTATCGTTATAAGCTATATTGGCCTTATTTGTTAATATATGTATTTTTATTTTCTACTAGCTTATTTAATATTATTAAGTCTTTGCTACAATTTAAATTAGTAAAAATATCTTCCTTTAAAACAAACTCTTCTACTTCTTCATTTAAAGTAAATTCTGCATTACTCATAATTACAGTATCCATAATCTTAAATTTTTTATTATTTATGTTCTCTTTAAATATCTCTTTCATAGTAATAGAATAAAATGAACATAGTGGCTCATAATAGTTTCCTCTTTTAGTTATTAAACAATCACTATTTAAACTGTCTAATTTATTTTTTAAAAAGTGTATGTATTTCATATCTATGAATGGCATATCACATGCCACAATGAATACATATTTTGATATTGAATTATTTAAAGCTGTATAGATAGCCCCACAAGGTCCAACTTCTTTTATTTCATCCTCCACTACCCTATATTTTGTATTAAACTTATTTTTATCATTTGTAATTAGCATTATATCATCAAATAATATACTTAATTTTTCTGCAATTTCTTCTATTAAAAGTCTATTATTAACTACTATTTTACTTTTATCAAAACCCATCCTTGTACTTTTTCCACCACACAATATAGCCGCTGTCCCAAATTTTCTCAATACATTATCCCCCTTTTTTATTAGTTACATATGTATATTGTACAAAAATAAATTCATAAACTAAAGATATTATAATATTTTTAGTTTATGAATTTATAATTTTACAAATAGACTCTATGTAATAAATGGTATTCAAGAATTATGTTGTTCTATGTCTATATAAACCTTTATGTATTTAATTTTAAATATAATTACCTTTAAAATTATTATATAAAAACCCTCATGAAGAATACCAAACAATTCCTTCATGAGGGTTAACGACTGACTATATTGAATTTATTACATATTTACATCATTCTCTTTTACAGTAGCAATTACAGCAAACTTCTTAAATGATAAGTAATATAATATCGCAACAAAAACTCCACCACCAACAAAATTACCAAGTGTTACAGGAATTAAGTTAGCAATCATAGGTCCTATCCCAACATGTGAAAGCTTTTCTGCTGTAAAATGACCAGCCTCAGCATATGCAGGATTTAGTTTTGCAAACATACCAATTGAAAAATAATACATATTAGCAATACAGTGTTCATAGCCTCCAACAATAAAAGCCATAATTGGGAACCAAATTGCAAATATTTTATGTATTATATCCTTGGCACCATATGCCATCCAAGCTGCTATACAAACTAATATATTACAAAGAATACCGCTTGTAAATGCCTTATAGAAAGTTAGTCCTCCCTTATATGATGCGACCTTTAGAGCATATGCACCAAGCTTACCACCATTTACATCAAGTCCACCTGATGCATAAATTAAATAAGCAATTAATATTGAGCCTATAAAATTTGCAAAATAAACGTAAAACCAATTCTTTAGCACATTTTTTAACTTAGCTTTACCTTCTAACAAACTAATAACCATCATAGTATTACTAGTAAAAAGTTCTCCCCCACCTATAACAATCATCATAAGTCCTACAGGGAAAACTGTACCTGCAACCAATTTAGCTAGTCCATAATTTTCAATAGCATGGCTTGCAACAGCAGCTGAATATCCACCTAGTGCAATAAAAGCACCACCTATAATTCCTAAAATAATCAATTGAAGTGTTGATAGTTTTGATTTTTTTATACCTACTGCTATTACTTCATCAACAATATCATTAGGTATAAGCATTCTCTTTTCCATAACACATCTCCTTTCGTGGTTGTCAAAAATATAACAATACGTTAGACCCACATTATTATACCCTATTTAATCTAACTGTGCAAACATTTATTTTGATTTCTTAATTACTTCACCTAATAAAAACGTTTATAAAAGTGTTATTTTAATTAAAGATTACTATATTTACATTTTTTCCTATATATTAACCTATAACTCGAATTTATTGTACTTTTCTTAATTTACATTTTATTTTTTAAAGTAAAATTAATATTTATATTAGCGCAATTACCTATTCCTTTTTTAGTAAAAAACATATAAAATATAGAAAGACATTAAAACGAAGGGAGAAAAAAATATGTTGTACTCATTTTTAGAAAACTTCAACCAAATAGTCATTCATGGTATAAAAGATTATAAAATAAGAGTAAATAGAAATATGAAATTAAAAATTATAAATGAAGATACAAATATTGATATAAATAAAACTACTCTATGTGGAAACGATATATGCATTTGTCTTAAACAACCAGTTGATATAACAAAAACATGTACTGTTAATATAGATGGACATTTATTAAATGTAAATTATTCACCTCTTTACAACAAAGATGATTTTAACAGTTTGTATTCTTATGATGGTCCACTTGGTAACATTTACTCCAAGGAATCAACAGAATTTTATATATGGTCACCTGTTGCAACTAGAGTTAATTTACTTATTTTTAAAAATGGGGATCCTGCTATACCAGAGGAACCATCTATATATCCAATGAAAAAATTAGATAGAGGTGTTTTTTATATAAAAGTTAATTGTGATTTAGACAACTATTACTATAACTATGAAGTTAATGTTTATGGCAAAAAAAATATAGTTGTTGACCCATATACTTATGCAGTTGGTATTAATGGATTAAGAGGAGCAATAGTTGATTTATCAACTACTAACCCTGAAGGGTTTGAAAGCGATTCATATATTCCTCTTAATTCAAATGTTGATGCAATAATATATGAAACAAGTGTAAGAGATTTTACAATACATGAATCAAGCAATGTAAATTGTAAAGGTAAGTATTTAGGACTAATTGAAGAAAATACCAAATACAACAACCTAGCAACAGGCATAGACCACATAAAAGAAATGGGAATTACACATATTCAAATAATGCCTATGTATGATTTTAGTTATGTGAGTGTAGATGAAAAATATCCAATAGATAAATATAACTGGGGATATGACCCTCAAAACTATAATTGCCCCGAAGGTTCATATTCAATAAATCCTTTTTCACCAAAATCAAGAATAAAAGAAGTTAAAACTATGATTCAAAAGTTCCATAGCTTAGGTATAGCAGTTAACATGGATGTTGTTTATAACCATATGTTTGAAGCTGAAACCACCCATTTTGAAAATATATTCCCTGGCTATTATTTTAGGCGAAATTTAGACGGAACACTTGTAAACGGAAGTGGATGTGGAAACGATACAGCATCAGAACATTATATGATGAAAAGATATATAATAGATTCTATTAAATACTGGATGAAGGAATATCATGTTGATGGATTTAGGTTTGACCTAATGGGCCTTCATGATATTGATACAATGAACAAGGTAGCACAAGAGACTTTGAAAATAAACCCAAATGCAATGATATATGGCGAAGGTTGGAATATAACAACAGGTATAACCGAAGATGAAAAAGCTATACAAATAAATTCAAATAAAATGTTAAATGTGGGATTCTTTAATGATAGAATAAGAAACTCTGTTCGTGGAAGTGTATTTGAATTTAAAGAAAAAGGATTTGTGAGTGGAAAAAACGGAATAGAAGAAGAAATAAAGCTTTGTATTAAAGGTTTACCTGACCTATATCCATCACCAACTCAAAACATAAACTATATCTCATGCCATGATAACCATACACTATGGGATAAACTAAATATTTCAAATAAGAACGACAGCTTTGATGATCTAAAAAGTATGCACAAACTTGCTTATGCAATTGTTTTAACTTCACAAGGAGTTCCTTTTATTCATTCAGGTGATGAGTTTTTAAGAAGTAAAAATGGCATTGAAAATAGCTATAATTCCCCTGATAAAATAAATAAAATTGATTGGAATTTGAAATCTGAAAACATTGATGTAGTAAAATACTTAAAAAGCTTAATAGAGTTTAGAAAAAAACATCCTGCCTTTAGAATGAAAGACAAAAGTCAAATTGAAAGACACATAGAGTTTTTAGAAACTCCAAATTCTTCAATTGCCTTTATTATTAAAGATCATGCAAATGGTGATGAGTTAAAGGATATATTGGTATTTTATAATGCCAATAAAACAAATGTTAAATTAAATCTTCCTGAAGGTAATTGGTATGTGTATGTAGATAAAAACTCAGTTTATGATGCTCCACTAAAATTAGTTTCAGGTACTTATGAAATAGAACCAATATCAATTTCAATACTTGCAAGAAACTGATGTCGAATAATAGCATTTTACAGAAGAAATAATTAATGTTAAAATGTAAATATATTTAAATAAAAATTATTCTAGGAGGGATATATATGGTATCTCAAAGACTATTCGACAAACTAAACGACCAAATGAACTATGAGTTCTATTCATCACACATTTATCTTGCAATGTCAGCTTATTTTGAATCAATAGATTTACCTGGTTTTGCAAACTTTTTTAGAGTTCAAGCAGAAGAAGAAAAATTCCATGCTATGAAATTCTATAGCTACATAAACGAAATGGAAGGAAGAATTAATTTTATAGGTATTCCAGATGTTGAAAATGAATATCCATCAGCATTAGATGCTGTAAAGGCTGCTCTTGAACATGAAAAGAAGGTTACAAAGAGAATCTATGAACTAATGGATATAGCATTAGAAGAACGTGAACATGCTACAATGAGTTTATTAAAGTGGTTTATTGATGAGCAAGTTGAAGAAGAAGCAACTGTAAATGGTTTAATCAAAAAACTTGAAAGAATCGGTAATGATGTAAGTGCTCTATATACTTTAGATGAACAATTGGCAACAAGAGTATTTACTCCTCCAACTAATGCATAACTAATAATTGGCTTTGGCACAAGTTTTTGATAAATTTTCAAACTATAATCTGTTAATAAATTAGAGCCATTAAACAATTAAAGAAGTATATTGGTATGAACATTAGAACCTCTTAGAGATTCTTCGTGAAATATCATGATACTTCGTAATTGTTAATGGCCCTTTTGTTTTAGTAAAACTTCTGCGACATCCCCTTTTACTACTTACACATCCTGATAAAGTGTTCAAATAGCCTTGTCATAATTGGGTGTTTCTTTGCCATAAGCTCTGGGTGCCATTGAACTGCAAAAATTGGTGGTGATTCATGTTCTAGTGCCTCTATTACTCC
>JAOAFH010000043.1 GCA_026416355.1 Clostridiales bacterium
AATTATTTGCCCCTTCGATACTTCAAAACTTATACCCTTTAGGACATCCCCACTACCATAATCCATGTATAAGTTCTCAACTGATAACACTTTATCCATAATTAACCTCCTCATTTAAACGTCTAGGTTAATTTTGACACAATATATAATATTTTTCAAGGCATTTATGTTAAAATATTCTAGATATTGTATCAAAATCCCCTTATTTTAACTATACAGATACATCAGGAGTTCAACACTCTGTTTGGTTTGAAAATGATAAGAGCATTTCATATAAGTTAGATTTAGTAAATAGCTATAATCTTTCTGGAATTGCAATTTGGAGACTTGGACTTGAAAATACAGATTATTTTAACATGATTAAAACTAAACTAAATAAATAAAAACTAGGGTTTTGCCCTAGTTTTTATTTGCTTTTAATCCAAAATAGTTTGTTCCCCAAACACCAACTACTATCATAACTGCTCCAACTAGTTTATATAGTTCAAAGCTCTCTCCTCTAATTGTTATCCCTGCAACTACAGATACAACCGTTGTTAAATTTGCAAAAACTGATGATTGTGATGCAGGAAGCTTTGATAAACTATAGTTTACAAGCAAGAAAGCAAATACAGATGATAACACTCCTAGATAAAATATTGATACAACTACCTTTGAGGATATTTTTGAAATTATATTTAAATCACCTATTAAACTTCCTTGAATTAAATATAATAATCCAAAAGTTACCATTCCAAGAATCATCATAGAATATGTTGTTTCATATGGAGTAAAATCCTGTGATGCCTTTCTTGAATAGATATTAAACATAGCTGCACTAAAAACAGCAGAAAGTAAAAACATTATTCCCTTTAGTTGTCCCTTGGTTTCAAAATTTCCTCCACCTAAAACAATAGATATTACCCCTATAACTGATATAGCAATAAATACCCATTGCAATTTTGATGGCTTTTCATCTAATAAAAATGCCGCAAGTATTGCAACTAAAACAGGAATAAAAGCCATCATGACTCCTGCCTCTGATGAAGTTGTATATTGTAGGCCTTTTGTTTCCATTATAAAGTATATGATAGGTTGCCAAAAGGCAACTAAAATAAGTGGCTTTAGGTTTTTACCCTTCAAATTAACTTTAACAATACCTAATAATATTAGAATAGACATGGTAATCGTTGCTGTTGTAAATCGCAAAAACAAAAGTTCAAATGTTGAAAGTGTTTCAAGCGCTGCTTTACTAAATATAAAAGAAAAACCAAATATAAATGCCATCGTAACTCCAGCTAAGTACGGTAGATATTTCCTCATATTACACCTCCTACTCACCCTGTATATTCTAGCATAAATAATTAAAAGGTGCTAGGCACCTTTTATTATAATCCATCCTTCATTTAGTTTTTTTTAAATATCAAATGGGTATATTTTACAATGCAACAGCATTATAAAATATATTTTTCATTATCTTAGTTGCCTCTTCAATATTGTCTTTTCCTAATATTGCTGAGATTACAGCTACTCCATCACATAGTTCTTTTAATTTATATACATTATCTTGATTTATACCACCTATAGCAACAATTTTGCAATCAACCTCATTCTTTATTTCTCTTAACTTTTTTAACCCTACATTAGCAGCATCCTTTTTCGTATCGGTGGGGAATATCGCCCCGACTCCTATATAATCTGCTCCATCTTCGATTGCTCTATATGCCTCTTCTAAATTAGTTACAGAAACTCCAAGAATTTTTTCATCTCCTATTAATTTTCGAACCTTTATAGCTGGTAAATCCTCTTGTCCAACATGTACACCATCAGCATCAATTGCTAGAGCAATATCTACTCTATCATTAATTATTAGAGGAATATTATACTTTTTAGTTAACTCTTTTAACCTTAAAGCTATCTCATAGAATTCTAAGGAACTCGTTTGTTTTTCCCTAAGTTGAACAACTGTTACCCCACCCTTTATAGCATCTTCCACGCATCTTATAAAATCTCTGTTTCCTAATATATTTCTATCTGTCACCAAATATAAGCTATAATCAACATTTTTCAATCTTTCCACCTTCTTTAATTTTGGTTTCGTCTAAATTAAATAATTCATCGAATAGCTTTACTTTAAATGTACCTATATTATTACCTACCTTTTTGTATGCCTCTTCACCACAAATTCCCATTACAGTATAAGATGAAACACAAGCGGTTAATGGTTCACACCCAGCTCCTAAGAATGAGCCAATTAGTGAAGTTACCATACATCCAGTTCCAGTAACTTTAGTTAAAATGCTATGTCCATTTGATACTTTATATATCTCTTTTCCATCACTAATTACATCAACCTCTCCTGAAATTCCTATAACACAACTAAATCTATTTGCAGCTAATGAAGCTATATCTTCTGCTCCGTCCATCTTTTCTGTAGAATCAACTCCTTTAGTATTTGATGATACCCCTAAAAGAGACTTTATTTCTGACATATTGCCCCTTAATACATCAATTTTTATTTCTTCTAAGATTTTTAATGCCGTTTCAGTTCTAAGTTTAGTTGCGCCAGCTCCAACTGGATCTAATACAATTGGAATGTTTATTTTATTTGCTTCTTTACCTAAAAATATCATTGATTCTATTGTTCTTTTATTTAATGTTCCTATATTTAAAACTAGTGCATTTGAAATTTTAATTAAATCCTCAATATCTTCTATTGCATCACTCATTACAGGTGATGCTCCAATTGTTAATGTTATATTTGCACAATCATTAACAGATACATAATTTGTTATATGATGAACCAATGGATTTCTTCTTTTAATTAGTTCTAGTCCCTCACACACTTTGTTTAACATTTCCATATACAAATCCTCCTATCTTTTTTAATGACAATGATATTAATGAAGTTAATATCATTACAGGTATAGTAACTCCAACGATTGTACCGCTATCCTTTATTAACATGTAAAAGACAAATCCCATGGCAAAACTTATAAATGAAATCAAATATCCAACCTTATCATTATTTTTCTTTAAAATAAAATAATCAGTTAAAACAACTGCAAATAAAGGCGAAAAAACTGCTCCTATTAGATATAAAAAGCTTTCATATTGTTCCATATTAAAGAATAAAGCAAAGAATATACTTATTGCCATCACAAATAAAGTTACATACCTCTTATTAAAGTTTTTAATATTTATTACTGATATTGCCGCAGAATAAACATCTAAAAAAGTTGTTGTAACTGTTGATAATACAACAATAATCAAAGCTCCAATCCCAAAATTTCCCTTGATTAAAACATTAATAATATCAATCTCATTAAATTTTACTGAACAAAGAAGCCCAACTATGTACATAAAGCTACTCGAAATAAAATAACCTAAAAAACTACCAACAAACGATGTCTTTCTATCTAGTGCATGTTTTGTATAATCTGAAATTAAAGGTAACCATGATATTGGCATAACTATGCTGAGTTCAAGTGCTAATCCAAATGATATATTTGCATTATTTGCTATTACAATTGCATTTTTATTTACTAACACATAAAACATTGCTATTGAAAGTATCATAAGCATAACTACTGAAGCATAATTTAATTTTGGATATTTAAAGGAACTAAATTCTGTCCATATATATACCAATATACCAACCACTAATACCCATAGATAAAAATTTTCATATCCAAAAATATTTTTAAATATTTGATTCATCCCATTAGATGCTGTAATGAGCATAATTGCTGTCCAGCCAACAAGCTGTACAAAATTTAAAACTGAAAATATAGACTTACCAAAGTTTCCAAATGATAAACTTACAGTTTCCATTGCTGTCATTTCTTTTTCTTGTCCAATTATTCCTGTAAGTCCAAGTATTAAGCAGCCTATCAAATGACCAAGTAATATAGCTGCTATACCCTTTTTTATACCTAGTGGTCCTATTAATGCACCTGCCATAATCTCAGCAACAGAAACTGCTGCACCAAACCATAAAAAGAAATAGTATTTTCCGTTTTTATTTGTCATTTAACATTACCTCCCTAAATGCATAAAAATGATCAACTGGGCCAACACCCTTTCCTAAGCTAAATGAATTTTCGATTGCATTTTGTATATAATTTTTAGCCTTCAAAATAGATTCAACAATACCAAAGCCAAGGGCTAAATTTGATGCAATTGCTGATGAAAGCGTACAGCCTGTACCATGTGTATTTTTAGTTTCTACTCTGGTTCCTTTAAATTTAAAGTATTTGCCCCCATCAAATAACACATCTATTGCATCATCATTAAGATGCCCACCTTTTACTAGAACATTTTTTGCACCCAAATCGTATATTCTTTTACATGCTATTTTCATATCTTCAACATCTTCTATCTTCATTTGTGCTATTAAACTTGCTTCATGAATATTAGGAGTAATCAATGTACACATAGGTATCAAATTTTTTATTAAACTTTCAATAGCCTCATCTTTTAAAAGCTTAAACCCACTTTTAGAAATCATCACCGGGTCTAAAATGATATTCTTTGCATTATAATATTTCAAAGATTTTGAAACACAAGAAATAATTTCACTACTTGATAACATTCCTATCTTTACTGCATCTACTAAAATATCATCAAATATTGCAGCTATTTGTTTTTGAATCATTTCTGCTGGCAAATCAAATGCATCAATAACTCCTTGCGTATTCTGTGCTGTAACCGATGTAATGACACTCATACCATAAACTAAGTGTGCTGAAAATGCCTTTAAATCTGCCTGAATTCCTGCTCCTCCACAGCTGTCTGAGCCTGCAATTGTTAAAACCTTTTTCAAAATACCACCTCCAAAAAAATTACAAAACCACCCAGCAAGGGTGGCTACAAAAATAGCTATTCCCGTGGGAATAGCTATTATTTTTCGTCTCCCACATCCCTACGCTGGCATTACCCAGATCAGGTATGAAGGGTCAAAGGTTTCTTAGGACCTTACTCTCAGATGGCCTCATCCATCTCCCCTAGTGGTCTTTGTATTTAATTTCTTATATTTTCATTATAATTAAAATTTTTTAATAATACAAGAAAAATTTATTTTGTTATTGCTTTATCCTTTTCTAAAATATGTTTTACTAGCCAATCAACTATAAAATTTAATATTTCTAATAAATGTTTATCCTGCTCCACATCAACTTTATTTAAATCTATTGACTTAATCTTTTCTACAAATTGTTTGTGCTCTATCTTATGAAGAAAATACCCATCGTATCCTATTTCCTTCATATATTCTTCTTCAGACTCAAAATGATAAACAGTATAGTCCTCTAGTTCCTTTAGTATCTCAACAATTTTGTCAAACTTGTCTACATATATGTCGTTCTTTAAGACTTCATATGCCTTGTTTGCAATTTCCACAAGATGCTTATGTTGATTATCAATTTTTTCTACCCCCATAGAATAATCATCTTTCCATGTAATCATAATCCATCCTCCCTTTCATCTATTAATACAGTTATGATACTACATTTTTCTACATTTTTCTACTAAAAACAAGACACCTAGTTTAATTTCGTTCTTAACTAGGTGTCCTTTATTTAAAGCTTAAATTTATTTATATCTTTCACCATATTATCCGCCATGTTCTTTAATTGTTTTGCAGAATTTGCCACTTCATCTGATGCAGAATATAGCTCCTCTGTTGATGCCGCAGTTGCTGCCACTGAATCTGATATATTGTTAATAGAAGTTGATAGTGATTCCATGTTATTTAATATATCCTCTTTGCCCTTTTCAATGTCTGTTACATAGATATATAGGTTATTAATATTTTGAGTTAATCCTTCAATTGTAACAATAATATTCTTAAATATATCTGTTGTTGTTTTATTGTTTTGTATTTGTTCTTCAATCATTTTAGTCATTTTATTTGAACTATCCACAACAACCTTGTTTTCACTTGAAACTGATTCAATTATCTCATGTATATTCTTTGAAGAAACTAAAGTTTGTTCAGCTAGTTTTCTAACTTCATCTGCAACTACAGCAAAGCCTCGTCCTGCCTCTCCTGCACGTGCTGCTTCAATTGCTGCATTTAGTGCAAGTAGGTTGGTCTGCTCAGCAATATTATTAATAACACTTGATATTTCACTTATTTTAGATATATTTACACTTAAAGTTTCAATGCTTGTTGATACTTGTGTAAATGAATTTTTTATATTAACCATTGAATTTTGGAATGCATCTATGTTTTTACTTCCTTCACCTAGAAGGATATTGATTGATTCTGTGTCCTTTTCTATTTTCTTCATATTTTTAATTATATTTTCTAGAGTATTATTAAAATCTTTAGTTAGGCTTAATACTCTATCTACCCCTTCTGTCTGACTTTCAACTTCAAATGTTGATTCCTGCATTGAATTTGCAACTTCTTGAGATGTTTTTTGTAATTCATTTGCAATGTAATTTAATGTTTTTGATTGTTCATTTAAACGCTCAAACTCATCTCTAAAACTTTTTAATATTCCACTCATTGCCTGTCTAAATTCATCTGCCTTATCAACAATAACCTCTATTTCATCATTGGTATTTATGAATAATTTAGCAGTCAAATCACCATCCGATAGCTTGTTTATATTTTCTACTGCTAAATCAAGTTGATTAACAATTTTTCTTGAATATAGCTGTGTTATTATAATGGTTAATACTAGTCCTAATACAAAAGTTGAAATTAGAGAGACAACTAATTCTTTTATTAAACTATAAAATATTGCAACATCCATATCCGCTGCAACTATTGCAACTACATTACCACTAGAATCTTTTACAGGTGCATAACCTGATATAAAAATGCCCCATTCATCCTTAATTGGCATATCTAAAGAAGCAGTCTTACCCTCCATAGCCTTTTTCATTTGAGGCTTAAATTGATATTCATCTCCTAAACTTGCTGCATCTTCAATTGATCCATCAACTATAAAACTAACTTTGTCATTTTCTACATATAAAGTATATAAATACTTTACGCTTCTTTCTGCCTTTAGTTTAATTAAGTCTTCCTGTATTTTTTTAAATTGAGTAGAATTCATATTCTTTGATTGCCAAACTTGCTTTAGTTCATCTCCATTAATATGGTTTGATGCAAAGCTTGCAGCATCTTCAACACTACCTTTTATACTAGATAGAATTGAGTAAAAAACAAACGAATATGAAACAATAATTACAATAAAAATAGCAATAAAAATTCGTGCAATTAGCCTGAACAAATTACTCCCAAACTTATTTGTTTTCATATACTCCCCATCCTTTTCTGTTATTAATATAACGATATTTTAATTATACTACATAAAAGTACAAATTTCTAAAATTTTTTTGATTTTTTACGTATGTTTAATTTTTTTGTAATATAAGTGGTGGTGGCATTTATAAATTATACTGAAAAAACAAGAACCATTAAACAAATACGAAGTATAATACCTTGTATTTGTTAATGGCTCATTTGTTTTGGCAAAAGTGAAACAACAAATTACAATCTAAACTTATTTACTATATTCTCAAGTTCCACTGCCATTTCACTTAAGTTTTCAGCAGTTGATGCAACTTCCTCTGATGTTGATGCTATCTCTTGTGAAGATGCCGATACTTCTTCTGTTGCAGCAGTATTTTCCTCAACTATAGCACTTACAGCCTCCACCTTTAATAGAACCTCATCTTTAGATTTTATAATCTCATCCATTCCTTCATAAGTTCTGTTCATTAAAGGTGCTATATTTTCTACTGACTCAAGTATCTCTGCAAATGAACCAACTGTGTTTTCTACTGCATTTGTTTGCAACTTAATAAAGCTTTCAACTTCATCTGTAGTTTTTATAACCTCTTTTGTATCATTTTGTATTAAGCTTATTAATTGATTTATTTCATCAGTAGATTTTTTAGATTCTTCCGCTAGCTTTCTCACCTCATCTGCAACAACTGCAAATCCACGTCCTGCCTCTCCTGCTCTTGCTGCTTCTATTGCTGCATTTAGTGCTAAAAGATTAGTTTGTTCTGAAATTGATGTAATTACATTTGTAATATTGCTTATTTCATTTACAGAGTTAGTAAGTGTCTTTACCTTATCTCCTACAACCTCAAATGCATTTCTAATATCTTCAATTGATTTTATTAGCTTGTCCATTTCATCTTTACCAATATTAGCCTTATTTGTTGTATTTTCTGTTTCTTCTTTTACACTTCTAAGTTCATTATATACATTTTGTATATTTGTATTTAACACTCCTATAAGATTTACTATATCCTCTAAGTCACTTGCTTGAGATGATGCTCCATCGGCAACTTGTTCCATTGTTTTTGAAAGTTCATTTGAACTTGATGACATCTCCTCTGATGCAGTAACTAAAAGCTGAGAACTATTAGAAAGTTTTAGAGAACTTGACTTTACTTGGTTTAAAGTCATTTTTATATTCTCAATAACATTATTTAATGCTTGCTTTAACTGTGCAAACTCATTTTTGCCTTCACTATCTATAGTTACAGTAAAATCATTTTCGCTTAAAGCTTCAGCTACTTTATTTATTTCAACTATCTCTTTTCTTATTAAATTTATTAATACAATACCAATTATCATAAGTAGTAATGTTAGTATTATAAATATACCAATAAACAAATTTCTTGAATCAATATATGATTTGTTTGCTGACTTAACTGAATTTGATGCAATTTCGTCATTTAATTTTATTAATGATTCAATACCACTTTGAACATCTAAAGTTACCTTTCTTAAAAATTGTATATCATCGCTTGTAACTGTTCCACCATTTTTAAGCTTTTGAATTAAATTGTATCCATTATCAGAATATATCTTATATGCAGTAAATGCCTGCTGAAGATGCTTTTTTTGCTCTTCATTTAACTTATTGTTGTTAAAGTCACTGAATATTTTATCCAATTGCTGTCTCTTGTCTGAAAAATTCTTTTCTGATGCTTCATCATATTTGTTTGCAAAAACTGGTTGAGCTAGTGTTAAACGAAGTTTATAAAACTCCGTTTCAATATTTTTAAACTCAATTGAAGTCTTCATTTGAGTTTGATAAAGTTGGTTCATTAAATCTTCTAGTTTCTTTAAATTTAATGTACCAATACCAGAAATCGTGGCTAATGTTATAACCACCAAAACCAATTGAAAAATCAACAGATTTTTCAATTTTATTTTTTTAAGTACACTTTGTTTTTTGTCATTTTCCCCGCTACTCATTTTATACCCTCCCTGGCAATATAATCTTTAATTTAAATATTAAATTATAATTAATTTAATATTTAAATTAACTATATTCTAATTTTACTATACGACAAAAAGCTTTTCAATATTTAATATTTTGACAATTTTGATAAAATGAATAAAAAAACTACCATCTGTTTAAATCACAGTATGGTAGCTTTTAAATTTATATTACTTTTCTTATTTTCTCTATATACCTAGGTGTAGTACCGCAGCATCCACCTACTACTTTTACTCCCATATCTATCATCTTTTTTATATCATCTGCAAATGATTTTTCACATATTTCATAAGGTGATGAACAATCAATATTTTGTGGAAGTCCTGCATTGGGCTTAACTAAAACAGGTGTTTTTGATATTGATAAAATCTTTTCTGCAATTTTTATCATATCTTTAGAACCTGTTGAACAGTTTGCTCCTAAGGCAATTGCTTTATATTTTTCTGCCGTTTCTACCATTTCTTCTATTGTAAATCCTAAAAAAGTACATTCATCCTCTTCAAATGTCATTGATGCCATAAAAGGTAATCCTATTTCATTTGCTGCATAAAGTGCAATTTCAAATTCGTTTATATCATACATAGTTTCAATTAAAAACAAGTCTACACCTTCAGTTTTTCCAATTAAAAACTGTTCTTTAAAAAGTTCATATGCAACTTCTGCCTTTATAGGCCCATTTGGTTCCACAATCTTTCCAATAGGACCAATGTCTTGTGCAACATATTTACCACAAGATGCCCTTCTTGCTATCTCAATACCTCTTTTTATAACCTCTATATTGTCTAAATTGCATTCATTCATCCTTATTCTATTTGAACCAAAGGTATTGGTTACAATCACATCTGCCCCTGCATTTATATATTGCCTATGAATAAATTCAACGGCACCACTATCTAATATATTAAAACTGTCTGGCACAATGTACCTCGAATTTGCATATCTTTGAAGCATTGTTCCCATCGCACCATCTAAAATAAGAACCCTATCTTTAGGTAGTTCAAAAGTCATAGTTTCAACCTCTCTAACTTGTTTTTATATTTTTATATATAAGTATGCTGGTTGTAAAATAGATTATGGCAACTGCCCAACCAGATAGCACATCAGTAATGTAGTGTACCCCTAAGTATACTCTACTTATACCAATTATTAAAGCTAAAATTATAGTAAACCATGTAAAAATATTTTTGTTTTTATTAAGTTCGTGCAAGTAATAAACAAAAACAAGTGCAAAAGCAAGCGATATCATGGCATGGCCACTTGGATAGCTATATCCCTTAGCCTCTACTAATCTATATATAACATCTGGTCTTGGTCTTTTAAATATTGCCTTTAAAACTTCATTAAAAACCCATACTAATGTTATGTTCATTGCAAAAAACTTTGCAAATCTCTTGTGGTTGTTATTTACCATATAAACAATAGCAACAATAGATACAGTGAATATTGATTCAAAATTACCTAATGTAGTTACCGCCTTAAAAAATGAATTTAAATATTCATTTCGAATTGGTAAAATTTGATTTAAAACATAAAAGTCAAATGAATAGTTTTGATGTATAAAATTATCCTCTGTTAGTTCCATAAAAACAAACAACGCAAATATAGATAAAACTATTGTTGTATATACATAAAAGGCTGTTTGGTCTACAATTCTGTATTTGTTATGGAATTTAGTAAATTTATTTACTAAATTTATTCTATATTTAGCAAAATTCATTTTTATAATGTTTTGTTTCTTTAGATTTCTGTATAAAACATAGATAATTATTATAAATAAAGCTACTCCAATTGTTATATATTCAAAGTAGTTTGATATTATATACTTTGCGCTATCTCCTAAGTAAAATATCATCAAGCCCTCTAGTAAAAATCTCATTCCTCTACCTATGAATGATGCAAATATAAACGTAAATATATTTATATTAAAAACTCCTGCTGCAATTGTAAATATTTTATATGGTATAGGTG
>JAOAFH010000047.1 GCA_026416355.1 Clostridiales bacterium
AAATTTTACCATATATTAAAGGTAAGGTTTGGTGATATAAATTTATATAAATCTAACGCTGAATATTATATTGGGAAAATAAATATAAAAAACAATTCCCCTATATTGTTGGAGTATATTAATCATAAAATAGAACATTTCAATAAAATTATAAATCAACTTGATTCTTCATTACATACTGAAAAGTTTAACGAATTAAAGACGTTAATATATGAATTTAATGAGGTGAAAAAATGTCTATTAGGATGAAACAAATAGAAGATTTTTTTAAAAAACTATATCCAGAGAATTTAGCAGAAGACTATGATAATGTTGGATTAATAGTTGGAGACAATGGGAAAGAAATTAATAAAATTTTAGTTACACTTGATATGACAACGGATGTTATTAATGAAGCAGTTGATAAGCAGATAGATTTAATAATTTCCCATCATCCATTAATATTTAAACCATTAAAAAAAATAAACTGTACTAATTGGATATCAGAATTGGTATATAAATTAATTAGGAACAATATAAATCTATATGTTTTACATACAAACTATGACGTTGCACCAAATGGAATGAATGATGTTATTGCAAAAAAATTAAATTTAAATAAAATAGAGGTATTATCAGATGATAAGAATGTAAATTTGTACAAATTAGTAGTATATGTTCCTGCTACACATGAAAACGAAGTTAGAAAAGTACTTTTTGATTGTGGCGCAGGACATATAGGTAATTATGATAGTTGCTCATTTAACACGAAAGGAATTGGAACATTTAGACCTTTAGATGGAAGTCACCCATTTATAGGAGAAATTAATAAACAAGAATATGTAGAAGAAATAAAAATTGAAACAATTATAACTCAAGAAAATTTAAATACAGTTATTGCTAAAATGCTTCAAGTTCATCCTTATGAAGAACCGGCATATGATGTTATAAAACTTGAGAATAAAATAAATAGAGGAATAGGTAGAATCGGTGAACTTGATAAACCGATTATGTTAAATGAGTTTGCCGTTAATGTAAAAAAAATTTTTAATTTAGATAATGTAACGGTGATTGGAGAAAATAAGTTGATTAAAAAAGTTGCAATTGTAGGGGGAGCGGGTAGTGAGTTTATCAATATAGCTAAAAAGAAAAAATGTGATCTAATTGTAACTGGTGATGTAAAACACCATATTGCAATTGATGCTTTAGAGAATGATATATCTGTCATAGATGCAACACATTATGGTTTGGAACAAGTGTTTATTGATGATATTAAAAACATATTAGAAAATGAATTTAAATCTATTGAAGTAATTAGGTACTTTAATAAGCAACCATTTAATATCATATAATTTAGCTGATATACCATATATTAATATTTACAAATAAACATTAAGGTGATATAATAAAAACCTGTGATGAGGAATTAAATATTGAGTAAGCTGGATGGTCGCTGCCATGTATTACATGGGAGAGGAAAGTCCGAGCTCCATAGGGCAGGGTGCTGGGTAATACCCAGTGGGGGCGACCCTAAGGAAAGTGCAACAGAGATATACCGCCAGAATCCTTGTGATGAATGCCATATGGCCTGGTAAGGGTGGAAAGGTGAGGTAAGAGCTCACCAGCACACTGGCGACAGTGTGGCTCTGTAAACCCCACCTGGAGCAAGACCAAATAGGAGAGCATTAGCGCTGGCCCGGTGCGCTCTCGGGTAGTGTCGCTTGAGCTATTTGGCAACAAATAGCCTAGATAGATGACCGTCTTAGACAGAACTCGGCTTATAGGCTTACTCAATTTATAAGGCACTGCTTAGGCAGTGCCTTTTTTATGCAGTTTCATTATTAAATACGAATTTGTTTATAACATGTGCAACCCCATCATCTTGGTTAGTTTTAGTCACATAATCAGCAATTTTTTTAACCTCAGGAAAAGCATTACCCATGGCAACACCAAGTCCTGCAAACTTTATCATATGAACATCATTTTCTGCATCGCCTATACATATTACTTCATCAGGTTTAATACCTAATTTTTTTGCTAACAATTCAACACCAAAGCCTTTATTTACTTTTTTATCTAAAAATTCAAGAAAGAATGGAGCACTTCTAACAATTGTGTATTTTTCATACAAATCTGCTGGTAAATTATTAATAACGTCAGTAAGTTTTTCTTCAGGATCAACAAACATAATTTTAACTATTGTTGTTGTATTATCGATTGAGTCAAAATCAACAACTTCAAGTGGTATATTATTCATTGTAGCTTCAAGTTCACTATATTGGTTTATTCTGGGGGTTATACAACTATCAGGTGTTAAGGCATGTATATTCACATTATAAATTTTGCTAAGTTGAAATAGGTACTTTAAATCATCTATTGTCATAGTATTTTTTGCTATTATTTTACCTGTTTTTACTTCTTGTACAACTGCACCATTAAATGATACGGCATATTCGTTTTCGTGAGTTAAATCTAATTCTTTTAAGTATCTTTCAATACCTTTAGTAGGTCTACCTGTAGCTAGAACAACTTTTATACCCTTTTTCCTAGCTAGCTTAATAGCTTCATAATTAGCCTTTGATATTTTTTTTTCTTCATTTAACAATGTTCCGTCCATATCAAGAGCAATTAATTTATACATTGTTTTACCTCCATAGTTATGTATATTTTAACAAATTATATTATAGCATGTCATAGCATATGAAATATTAATAATATGTTAATAAAAGAGGAATTATATAATTTTTGATTGGTTAAAATAATATACGGAATATTAAGAAGCAATATAACATTTATCTATTGATAAATATTATCTAATGCACTATAATATTAATATAAATAATAGGAAAGAAGGGATTAATGTGGCAAGAAAAATGAAAACAATGGATGGTAATACAGCAGCAGCACATGTTGCATATGCTTTTACAGAAGTAGCTGCAATTTATCCGATTACTCCATCATCTAATATGGCTGAAAAAGTAGATGAATGGAGTGCGGCTGGAAGAAAAAATATATTTGGTCAAGAAGTAAAAGTTGTAGAAATGCAGTCTGAAGCAGGAGCTGCTGGGGCAGTACATGGATCATTACAAAGTGGTGCTCTAACTACTACATTCACAGCATCGCAAGGATTATTACTAATGATACCTAACATGTACAAAATCGCTGGGGAATTGCTACCTGGGGTATTTCATGTTAGTGCAAGAGCAATTGCAGCACATGCATTATCAATTTTTGGAGATCACCAAGATGTAATGTCAGCAAGACAAACAGGTTTTGCACTTCTTGCGTCTGCAAGTGTACAAGAAGCAATGGATTTAGGAGCAGTTGCACACTTATCAGCAATAAAATCAAGAGTTCCATTTTTACATTTCTTTGATGGATTTAGAACTTCACATGAAATGCAAAAAATAGAAATCATAGAATACGATGAATTATCTAAATTAGTTGATTATGAAGCACTTAAAGAATTTAGAAATAGAGCTTTAAGACCTGAAAATCCAGTAACAAGAGGAACAGCTCAAAATCCAGATATATATTTCCAAGGTCGTGAAGCTTCAAATAAATTTTATAATGCAGTACCTGAAATAGTTGAAAAGTACATGGATGAAATAAACAAATTAACAGGAAGAGACTACAAGTTATTTAACTATTACGGGGCACAAGATGCAGAGAGAGTTATTGTGGCAATGGGTTCAGTTTGTGAAACAATAGAGTCTGTTGTTGATTATTTAAATACAAAGGGCGAAAAAGTTGGTCTTTTAAAGGTGAGATTATTTAGACCTTTTTCTATAAAACATTTCTTAAATGCAATGCCTAAAACTGTAAAGTATGTTGCAGTATTAGATAGAACTAAAGAACCTGGATCACTTGGAGAACCACTTTATGAAGATGTCAGAGCTGCTTATTATGATGAAAAAGAAAGACCAATAATTGTTGGTGGAAGATATGGATTAGGTTCAAAAGATACAACTCCAGGACAAATAATAGCAGTTTATGAAAATTTAAAACTTAATGAACCTAAGAATAGGTTTACTATAGGAATAATTGATGATGTTACATTTACATCTTTACCAATGGGAGAAGAAGTAGATGTAACACCTGAAGGAACAGTTTCATGTAAATTCTTTGGTTTTGGTTCTGACGGTACAGTTGGTGCAAATAAGAGTTCTATAAAAATTATTGGTGACAAAACAAATCTTTATGCTCAAGCGTATTTTTCATATGATTCAAAAAAATCAGGTGGGGTAACAGTATCACATTTAAGATTTGGAAAAAAACCAATTAAACTGCCATATTTAATTAAAAAAGCAGATTTTATTGCATGTCATCATCCATCATATGTTTATAAATATGATGTACTTGACGGAATAAAAAATAATGGAACATTTGTTTTGAACTGTATGTGGTCTAAAGAAGAGTTGGAAGCGAAATTACCACCTAGAATGAAAAAAACATTGGCAGAAAAAAATGTTAATTTCTACATAATAAATGCATTTGATTTAGCAAGTAAAATAGGATTAGGTGGAAGAATTAATATGATAATGCAAACAGCATTCTTTAAATTAGCAAGCATAATTCCATTTGAAGAAGCTGTTAAGTATTTAAAGGAAGCTGTTGTTGAAAATTACGGTTTGAAGGGTGAAGAAGTAGTTAAAATGAATTATCAAGCTATTGATAAAGCTATTGAATCCCTTGTAAAAGTTGATATTCCATCAAGTTGGATTGAAGCAAATGATGAAACAGATCTAGATAACAAAAAGCCAGAATTTATAAAGAACATACTTGAACCAATGAATAGTCTAAAGGGCGATGAGCTTCCGGTTAGTGCATTTGTGGGAATGGAAGATGGTACTTTCCCAGCAGGAACAACTAGATACGAAAAAAGAGGTATAGCAGTTAGTGTTCCTAAATGGTTACCTGAAAATTGTATACAATGTAATCAATGTGCGTTTGTTTGTCCGCATGCTGTTATTAGACCGTTCTTAATGACAGATGATGAAGTTAAGAATGCACCAGAAGGATTTAAATACTTAAAAGCAGGTGGTGGTAAAAACTTTGAAGGTTATAATTTTGCACTTCAAATAAGTGTACTAGACTGTACAGGATGTGGAAATTGCGTTCAAGTTTGTCCTGCGCCAAAAGCAAAGGCACTATCTATGGAATTGATTGAAACACAATTACATGAACAGAAGAATTACGATTACGCATTTAGCTTACCAGTCAAACCTAATCCAATGAACAAAGAAACAATAAAAGGAAGCCAATTTGAACAACCATTATTTGAATTCCATGGTGCCTGTGCTGGTTGTGGAGAAACACCATACATTAAAGTATTAACACAACTTTATGGTGATAGGATGATTATTTCAAACGCCACAGGTTGTTCATCTATATATGGTGGTAG
>JAOAFH010000069.1 GCA_026416355.1 Clostridiales bacterium
ATTCAAGGATGTGCAATACATGACCACCATGATTGTGACTGTCATGTTGAGGATAAATTTACAGCTATCCACGGTAAAACAGATTGGAAAGTTTGCCTAGAACATGGAGAAAAAATAGGAATAGGGAATATGGAGTATGAATTAATTAAGATATGACATAATTATGGGGGGATAAAAATGGCCAAAACAACAGATAAGTCACTTAGAAATAAAATAATTTATTCTGTTTATGTAAGAAACCATGGCAAAAATGGAACATTTAAGGATGTAGAGGAGGACCTAGAGAGAATAAAATCTCTAGGGACAGATATAATTTGGTTTATGCCAATACATCCAATTGGGGTAAAAAACAAAAAGGGAAGTTTGGGGTGCCCATACGCAATTAAAAATTATAGAGAGGTTAATCCAGAGTATGGAACATTAGATGATTTTAAGAGATTGGTAGATAAAATACATAGTTTAGGTATGAAATGCATGATTGATGTTGTTTACAACCATACATCACCAGATTCATACCTTGTGGAAAACCATCCTGAGTTTTTCTATAGAAAGCCTGATGGAAATATGGGAAATAAAGTAGGAGATTGGACAGATATAGTTGACCTAGATTACAATAACAAAGAACTTTGGGACTATCAAATAGAAACTTTAAAATACTGGGCTGGCATAGGTGTAGATGGATTTAGATGTGATGTTGCACCTTTAATACCACTTGAGTTTTGGCTTAAGGCAAGAGAAGAGGTTGCAAAGGTAAACAAAGATACAATATGGCTTGCAGAAAGTGTTCATCTAAGCTTTGTGTTAGCCATGAGGGAACATGGTTTTGTTGGACTATCAGACAGTGAAGTTTATCAGGCATTTGATATATGCTATGACTATGATGTAAATGATGTTTATGTTGGATACTTTAAGGAAGAAAATAGCCTAAAGGACTATATAAACAGAGTTAAGCTACAAGAGGCAATATATCCAGATAACTATGTAAAACTTAGATTTTTAGAAAACCATGACCAACCAAGGGCAAAAAAGCTTATTCCGGATGAAACTAAGCTAAAGATTTGGACAGCATTTTTATACTTCCAAAAGGGAGCAACACTAATTTATGCAGGACAAGAGGCACAGGATGACAACACTCCAAGTCTATTTGATATAGATAAAGTTAATTGGAGTGGAATGAAGGATGACTTTGTGGAAAATATGAAGAAATTAGCAAACCTAAAGAAAAAAGAAATAATGGCAAATGGATTTTATAAAATAGATTGCGATGACAACAATGTAATAGTTGCATCATATACAATGGGTAATGAAAAATTAGTAGGTATATTTAATGTAGAACTAAACAAAGGATTTGCAAATGTTGATTTAGAAGACGGTGTACATAAGAACAAAATAGATGGAGAAGATGTTGTTGTTAAAGACGGTAAAGTTGAGCTTCAAAACAAAGCAATAATAATATAAGTGCCACCCAGGTGAATAAGGAATACTGGATATAGTTTCCATACTTCCAATTCACCTGGGTGGCACTCATAATTATTTATTATTAGGTTCTTCTGTCCAGACTGCAGTTTCAATTCCAATATCTATTGAATTAAATCTTTCTCCTTTGGAGGATATATAGTTATTTAAGCATTTAAATATAATTGGTGCACCAATTAATAATATTGGAACGTTGGCGTATACAACCATTATATTAACAAAGTCTGAGATATACCAAATATTACCTAATTCTAAACCGGCAAGTACAGAAGCTGCTCCAAATGGTACAAACAATAGAGCACCTGCACAGCGAATGAAATATGTTAATTTATTGCTCTTTGTAATATAGCTACCTGCAATTTCAGCAAATAGTATTAAACCAATAAGAGTTGTGAAGGCAAACATTGCATAACATGAAGAAAGTATAATTTGAACTATGCCATCGAATTTAGTACCTGGAACCAAAGTTCCAACAGAAGTAAGATAAACAGATAGTTTGCTATTTTGTATTTCAGACCACGCAATTCCGGAATCAGGTGTCCAAATATGTGCCATACCTATAATAAAACCTGTCATAGTACATATAATCATTGTATCAAGGAAAACTCCAAGAGATTGTACTAATCCTTGTTCAACTGGGTGATTATTATCAGATACAGCAGCTGACATTGTAATTGTTCCTTGACCAGCTTCGTTTGACATAAGACCACGTTTAATTCCTTGTGAAAGTGCGATTCCGAACCCACCACCAAATATAGCTTCAGGCTTGAATGCACCTTTTATAACGCTTGAAATAAAGTATGGTATTTTATCGATATTTATAATAGTAATTGTGAGAATTACAATGAAGTATACGATTGCCATTACAGGAACCATACGATCAGTAACAGAAGTAACACGTTTTAAACCTCCGAATATTATAGCTGCTACTGAAACAATAATGATTACCCCAAGAATGTAATAAGCTGTTGAACTTCTATCTGTTACAGATCCATTAATTGTATCTATTATAGAGCCAATACTTGTGAATACATGGAAAGTTTGACCTGGTACACCAAACAAGGCATATATCATGAAAATTACAGAAAGTAGGATACCAACCCATCTTTTTTTGCCTAAAATTTTTGCACCATAGTATGGTAAACCACCCACATATTCATTTCCCTTCTTTTCCTTAAATAATTGTGCCAAAACAGCCTCAGAAAAAGCAGTTGCCATTCCAAGAAATGCTGAAAACCACATCCAGAATAGAGCACCTGGTCCACCAACACTAATAGCACCAGTAACTCCCATTATATTTCCAGGACCTATACGCATAGCTGAACTTAGCATAAAAGCAGCCAGTGGACTTATTCCAGTTTCTTTTGCCTTATTTTCTACTAGTATTGATAATCCTTTTTTAAACATCCTTACTTGTACAAATCTAGTTTTAAAAGTAAAGTAGAAACCTGAACCAACTAAAAGAAGAATAGCGAAAGTAAATCTCCCTAATATTGGTATGTTGGCATACCATTTGAAGTTGGTGGGGAAATCCCATAGGAAGTCAGTTATCGGGACGATAAATTCAAAGAAACGGTTGACTGCTTGAAATATGCTAGTCATATTTTGTTACCTCCTTTAATATATTTATTTAATTAACCGTGTTAATTGTTGACAAGTAGGTCTAAATGGGATAATTAGTGGCTTGTCCATGCAAGATATAAGAAAAAATTTAGGTTGAGGTTTGACTTAACAAACAAAAGATTTTTATTAGTTAAGTCAAACCAATATTGGTATTTTAAACTCTTGAGCATTGATGACTGAACAAAGTATTTGATAAGACGTATAGAATATTTAATAAATTGTATTACAAAAGAGGTGCCTGTTATGTCTTAATTTTCTGAAAATAATTTTGATACTTTTTAAATTAAGCTTAAAACTTCTTCAACTGTATAGCCCATGCCTTTAAGGGTTCGTGGAGCTTCATTTCGATAATCTCGTTTCATTATTGCAGAAGCAATATTAATTACTGAATCTATTATAGGGGTGTCGATACCTAGGTCTTTTGCTAAATTTGACATAAACACCAAACCAAATCCTACATCTTCATTTAGGTAACGGTGATCTAATTTATCCTGTGCTTTAATACCTTTAAATCCTGGTGCGGTTGCATACCCATATTCATAAGATGCTTCTGTCATATATCCTTGAAGTACTCCAAGTTCATTATCAGGTATTATTGTAACACCCAGTTTTTTTGCAATTTCTAATCTTTCCCTATCCACAGCCTCAATAAGCCTTCCTACAGCTGGAGTTACACCATCCTCATAGAAGTAAAAGTTTCCATGGGTACGTTCAATTAAACCAGCATTTAACAAAGTAACTGATGGATGGATTACTGGATTAGCATTTTGAAGCATTGTATGGAATACATTTTTCGCTTGTGTTGTGTTAGGGTAAACTTGCATAAATGCATCCATAACTTTTGGAGTTTGACTTGATGGTATAGCAGATAGATATAGACCACCACGAAGTTTGAGGAATATTTTCACACTAC
Source organism: Clostridiales bacterium (assembly GCA_026416355.1). Classification (GTDB taxonomy): domain Bacteria; phylum Bacillota; class Clostridia; order Clostridiales; family Caloramatoraceae; genus Thermobrachium. The sequence continues at coordinate 4,013 of JAOAFH010000069.1, forward strand.
CTGGTTCTGTAATTCTTGAGGCATAAGGGAGTGTTGATGTTTCAGATACTATTACATTTTTGCTGTTTTCATTTTTCTCAAAAATCTTTTTAGTAATCAATGCACCTCCAAATGAACCTGGACACACAACATAAAGTTGCTTATCATTGATAATATCCTTTACTGCATTTGCAAAGGGTTCTGAACTGAAGGAAGGTCCGATAGCCAAAATTAAATCTGCTCCTTCGATAGCTTTTTCAATGCAATGACCTGCATATTCAATTTTTGCAAATCCCTCAAGTTCACCTTCTGCCTTTATTCCACCTTGAAGGTTTATTGCTTCAATTATTTTTGGGAATTCTTTAAAATCAAAAATTCTTACCTCGTGACCATGTAGTGCCCAATCAGCAGCTGCTGCACAGCCACCATTTCCTGAACCTAAAATAGCTACCTTCATGATATCTCCTCCTATAAAACAATTTATATTTTGGCAATGTTTCAACGACTCGGTGTTTATATGTACAAAGTGTTGTGAGTCGTTTTTTATGTTACCAAATCTTCTTACTATGATATAAAGCAACGTATGTGCCAAAAATGAGTTATAAAGAAATAACACAAAAAGTAGATTATCAGGCTCTTGTATATTAACTAAAAAATAAGTGGCGAATTATTAGCATTTTTATAAAAACAAGGCATCAATATGCCATATTTTTAGCATATCGATGCCTTGTTGCTATGTTTTTGGCGTTATTCAGTTTTTTTAAAAGTTATATTAAGTTTATCCATTCTATATTTTAGAGTTTGTCTAGGTAAACCAAGTATTTCTGCTGCCTTTACAATATTACCATTTGTAAATTTTAAGGCTTTTAATATATGATGTCTTTCTGTATTTTCAAGTATTTCATTTAAAGACATTTTGAATAAAGAATCGTTTTCAATATTGGATGATTGTGTAACTTCACTAGGTTCAAAGTTTATAGAATCCTTTAAATATACAGGAAGGTTTTTTATAGTTAAAACCTCATCCGTAGCAGTGTTAACCATTGATTCAATCACATGTTTAAATTCTCTTACATTTCCAGGCCAGTTATAGTTATTAAAAATACTCATAAGTCCAGAGGAGATGCGGTAGTGTTTTTTTATATTGTATTGATCACACATTTGTTTAATAAAATATTCTGCGTATAGAGGGATGTCGTTTTTTCGTTCTCTTAGAGGCTTAAGATATAGCATGTTGCCACTTAGACGATAGAATAGGTCTTCTCTTAATTTATTTTCTTTTATTAATTGTAATGGGTTTTGGTTGATTGCCACTATAACACGAACGTTAAGTTTTTTTTCTGTTGAACTACCGATTGGTCTTATAATTCCATCTTGTAATACTCTTAAAAGTTTAGCTTGGAGATAAGTAGGTATAGAATTGAGCTCATCTAAGAAAAGTGTACCACCATCGGCTAGTTCAAACAGACCTGGTTTATCTTCTGCACCTGTAAATGCTCCTTTTTTAGATCCAAATAATATAGATTCAAAAAGAGATTCGGGAATGGCAGCACAGTTATATGCAATTAGTTTTCCCTTTCTGTGCTTATTACTGTTTGCAATTGCTTGTACAAATAACTCTTTACCTGTACCTGTTTCGCCATAAATTAGTATAGGACTTTCTAGATTTGCCAGAAGTTTAGCCCTTTGAATAGTTTGGAGCATTTCTGGATCTTGGGTTTTTATATCCTCAAAAGTTATTTTTGCTTCTAGATCAGAAATATTGGTTATACTTTTCTTTTGAAGGCACTTTTTATCTGAATTTGCTTCTAAATCTGCAATAGAAGTGATATCCTGAGATAATTCAATTGCACCAACAATTTCACCATGACGAATAATAGGAAAAGTAATATTTCTTGTGGTATAGACTTTACCACGGAAATCTGTAAAGGTCTGATTGTCATAGCAAATGATTTTTCCTGTGTTTAAACATTTTACCATAGAACTTTCTAATGGATTTAGATTAGGATAGACATCAAAATAATATTTATCACAATACTCTAGATAATCGTTAGAGATAAGGCCATCCTTTGAAATAGAATTAATTCTTACAGTGTATAGAACATTTAAGTTTTTATCAACTACCATCATTGAATTTACATAATCCAGCTTAATTGGTATTTGATCCATATGTTCTTCCCCCAATACTTTAGTATTTTTACAAATAATTAAACAAAGTTTATTAGGCGCAGATTTTAAAGTTTTACAATTACTATATTATTATCTATATAAAAATATACTCTCCTTATGGTAAGCAGTTTTTGTATTTTATGTCTGTTTACCTTAAGGAGAGTATAATAATAGATAACAGTGGAGAATATTAATTCAATTTTTTAGATAAAATGATTCCTAATATAACTAAAGCTGCTATTGGATATGCCACAAGTGTATAGCTTCCAAAAACATCTTTTATAATACCTGATGTTAAATTACCAAGAATTGCTCCAACACCATAGGCAGTAAATAGGATTCCATAGTTTTCACTATAATATTTTGGCCCAAAGAATTTAGATGTTAGTGTTGGGGCAATTGAAAGCCAACCGCCAAAATTCATCCAAAATAGAATAAATGAAATTACATATAAAACGGTGGTATTTTGTTTAAAGAAAATAACAATTACTGATGCAATTAAAATTAAACAATAAGAAAACATAATAACATTTTTAGGCTTAAGTTTGTCTGAAAGATATCCAAATAAAGGTCTTCCAACTCCATTAAATACAGAAAAAAGTGAAACAAATAAAGCAATTTTTTTAGAGTTTATTTGAACTACATCCTCACCAACAGGGCTTGTTATTCCAATTATCATAAGACCTACAAATGTTGCTATGGTAAAACATATCCATAGTATATAAAAGCGAGAATCACTTAGCATTTCTTTTGGGCTTATAGATGCAGTATCTGATGAATTAGTCTTTATATTTTCCTTTGGAAACTTAAATGGTAGAGAAAGTAGTATAAGTAAAACTAAAAAAATCATTCCTAATAGCTTAAATGTGTTAAAAACACCATATACATCAATTAACCTTTTGGCAATTGGTGCTGTAACAAATGGTGACATTCCAAATCCTGATAGAAGAATTCCAAGTGCAAGTCCCTTTTTGTCAGGAAACCATTTTGAAACAACTCCTATAGGAACACCATATGCAATACCAACTCCGCTACCTGCAATAATTCCATATGTGATAGTTAAAATAACAATATTTTTGCTAAAGGATGCACCTAACCAACCAAGTCCAACTAAAATGCTTCCTGCAATTAAAACTATTTTAGGTGAGTATTTAGCTATAAGCTTTCCACCTAAAGGCAT